>DATENV010000001.1:0-6023 GCA_035274805.1 Sphingomicrobium sp.
CTGGCGGTCACCCTGGTGCCGCTCAGCCGCCTCGGCGGCGAGTTCATGCCGCCGATGGAGGAAGGCGACATCCTCTACATGCCGACCGCGCAGCCCGGCGTCTCCGCGGCGGACGCGACCCAGCTTCTCCAGGTCACCGACCGGATCATCAAGACAGTGCCTGAAGTGAAGACGGTCTTCGGCAAGGCGGGGCGGGCCGAGACGGCCACGGATCCCGCCCCGCTGGAAATGTTCGAGACGACGATCCAATTGAAGCCCAAGAGCGAATGGCGGCCAGGAATGACGATGGACAAAATCATCGCCGACCTCGATTCAAAGCTGAAGATTCCGGGGCTCGCCAACGCCTTCGTGCAGCCAATCCGCAACCGCATCGACATGCTTGCGACGGGCATCAAGACGCCGGTCGGCGTGAAGATCACGGGGCCGGACCTCGATACGCTGCAGCGCCTTGGCGAGGAGGCCGCGAATGCCATCAAGCCGATTCCGGGAACGACATCGGCCATCTCCGACAGGATCATGGCCGGCCGTTACATCAGCATCGACATCGACCGACTGGCAGCCGCGCGCTACGGCCTCTCGATCGAGCAGGTGCAGCAGACCGCCGCGACGGTGCTCGGCGGCGAGACGATCGGCCAGAAGATCGAAGGCCTGGCGCGTTACCCGATCAACGTCCGCTTCCCGCGCGAATTGCGCGACAATATCGATGCGCTGAAGCAGCTGCCGATCATCGCGCCCGACGGCGCGGTGGTCGCCTTGTCGCAGGTGGCCAGCATCCGCGTCGAGATGGGCCCTTCGATGGTCAAGAGCGAGAACGCGCAGCCGAGCGTCTGGGTCTATGTCGACGTGCGCGGCCGCGACGTCGTCGGATTCGTCCGCGAAGCCCAGCAGAAGCTGGCCTCGTCGGTCAAGCTTCCGCCCGGCTATTCGATCGCTTGGTCGGGCCAGTTCGAATATGCGCAGCGTGCCGCCAAACGACTGCAGTGGGTGGTCCCGGCGACGCTCGGGATCATCTTCCTGCTGCTGTTCATCGCGTTCGGGAGGGTGCGCCAGCCGATGATCGTGCTGCTCACGATTCCCTTCGCGCTGGTGGGCGGCATCTGGCTGATCTTCCTGCTGGGGCACGCGGTCTCCGTGGCGACCGCCGTCGGCTTCATCGCGCTGGCCGGGCTCGCGTCCGAGTTCGGGGTGGTGATGCTGGTCTATCTCGATGGAGCGATCGCCGACCGCATGAAGGGCGGACAATTCGCGACAGAGGGGGACCTAGATGACGCGCTGATCGAAGGCGCGGTGCTGCGCGTCCGGCCCCTGGCGATGACCGCCGCGGTGATCCTCGCCGGCCTGTTCCCGCTGCTGATCGGCCACGGCGCCGGCCATGAGGTGATGCAGCGCCTCGCCGCGCCGATGGTCGGCGGCATGATCACCGCGCCGCTACTGTCGCTGTTCGTGCTTCCGGCCATCTACAAGCTGCTCGGCCCGAAGCGGCTCGCCGGCGAGGTCCGCGAGGAGGAAGAGATCCCCCTCGGGCTAGCTCATGCGGAACCCGCCGCGTGAGTGAGGCGTAACCGCGTAACGCGGAGGATAGCCGAATGGCCGACCAGGAAATCGTTCTCGTCACCGGCAGCAGCGGCTATCTCGGCGGCGCGATCGTCCGGAAGCTCGCTAGCAAATACACGGTCGTTGGCTTCGACCGTCCCGGAGGCAAAGCGCCGCCCGAGTGCGCCAGACAGGTCGGCCTTGACCTCGGCAGCGATCAGTCGGTCAGGGAGGCGCTTGCCGAGGTTCGCCAGCAATTCGGCACGCGCATCGCCTCTGTCATCCATCTCGCCGCTTACTACGACATCTCCGGCGAGGAGAATCCGCTCTACGACAAGATCACGGTCCAGGGCACGCGCCGGCTAATCGAGGCGCTCCAGGACTTCGAGGTCGAGCAGTTCGTCTTCGCCAGCACCATGCTGGTCCATCGGCCCACCGACCGGCCGGACAAGACAATCAACGAGGATTCGCCGATCGACCCGCAATGGGCCTATCCCGAGTCCAAGGTTAAAACCGAGCAACTACTCCGCGAGAAGCACGGCAGCATCCCGCTCGTCCTCCTGCGCATCGCCGGCGTCTACGACGACGTCGGCCACTCGCCGTTCGTCGCCCAGCAAATTTCGCGCATCTACGAGCACCGGCTGAGCGCCCACGTCTATCCGGGCATGCTGTGCGCCAATCAATCCTTCATCCATCTGGACGATCTGACCGACGCCGTTGCCAGGCTGATCGACCGGCGCCGTGAGTTGCCGCCCGAGCTCCCGCTGCTGGTCGGCGAGCCGGACGCGCTCGGCTACGAGGAAGTACAGAACATCATCGGGTGCGCGCTCCACGGGGAGGAATGGACGACGATCCGAATCCCGCAGCCGATCGCCAAGGCGGGCGCCTGGATCGGCGAGGAAGTCGTCGGCGAGGACAGCTTCATCAAGCCGTGGATGGTCGAGGCGAGCAACGACCATTACATCCTCGACATCGCGCGCGCCCGGCAATTGCTCGGCTGGGAACCCAAACATTCCCTGCGCGAAACCTTGCCGAAGATGGTCGAGGCGCTGAAGCGCGATCCGGTCGGCTGGTACAAGGAGAACAAGCTCAACCCGGCGCTGGTCGCCTGGTACGGACATCGGCCCGCGCCGTCAGCGAAACATCGCGAGCACGAAGGACACGGGAAGACGGAAGCCGCGGCCGATCACGGCGCAATGGCCATGGGCCATGACCATATGGCGATGATGGGGGCGGACGAGAAGAAGGTCCGCTGGGTCCATTATACAAACATCGGTCTCGGGCTGTGGCTGGCGGCGAGCGTGTTCGTCTATGATGCGATGAGCGCGGCCAACGTCGGCGAGGCCGTCCGCTACGTCACCGCCGATCGCGGATTGCCGCCGATCGACTGGCGGGCCCATGCCCTCCTGGTCAGCGATCTCGCCAGCGGCCTGCTGATCGCACTGTTCGGGACACTCTCCCTGTCGAAGCGGACAGCCTGGTGGGCGCAATGGGCCAACACCTTCGTCGGGCTGTGGCTGTTCTTCGCGCCGATGATCTTCTGGAGCCCGAGCGCCGCCCAATATCTCAACGACACGCTCGTCGGGGCCGCGGTGATCGCCTTCTCGGTGCTGGTGCCGATGATGCCCGGCATGGACATGGCCGGCATGATGGATCCCAAGTCCGTCCCGCCCGGCTGGACCTATTCGCCCTCGACCTTCGCCCAGCGCCTGCCGATCGCCTATCTCGGCCTCATCGGCCTGCTGATCTCGCGCGTCCTCACCGCCTACCAGCTCGGCCACATTGAGACCGCCTGGGACCCCTTCTTCCATGGTGCCTCCGCCGATCCCAGGAATGGCACCGAGGAGATCATCACCTCCTACGTCTCGAAGATGTGGCCAATCCCCGACGCAGGCCTCGGGGCGATCAGCTATACGCTCGAGATCCTGATGGCGGTGATGGGCACCCGCGACCGCTGGCGGACCATGCCGTGGATGGTAACCTTCTTCGGCATCCTCGTGATTCCGCTCGGGGTCGTCAGCATTTATTTCATCATCATCCAGCCCCTGCTCCTCGGCACCTGGTGCACGCTCTGCCTCGCGGCCGCGCTCGCCATGCTGATCATGATCCCGTTCGCGATCGACGAGGTGGTCGCGATGGGCCAGTATCTCTATTGGTCGTGGTGCAAGGGGCGGCCGCTCGTCCGCACCTTCTTCAAGGGCGGCCCAGTCGAAAGCGGTGAGGAAGATCGCTCGGACGCACTCGCCAGTCCGGCGGCCTTCTGGGCCGATACGACGCGCGGCCTGACGCTGCCGTGGACGCTGGCGGCGACTACCGTCCTCGGCGCGCTGCTGATACTGGAGCGGCTCGTCATCCCAGTTCCCTGGGACCTCGCCAACACCCACCATGTGATCGGCGCGCTGGTCCTCACCGTCTCGGTCATCGCCATCGCCGAGGTCGCGCGGCCGCTGCGCTTCATCAATCTCGCGCTTGCGGCCTGGCTCGCCGCGTCGCCGCTCCTGGCGCCGCAATCGACTTCCGCCGCCACCATCACGAGCCTCGCAGCGGCCGTTCTGATCGCGGCGCTCAGCCTCCCGCGCGGAGGGCGCAGCGAGGAGCATTATGCCGGCTGGGATCGTTTCGTGATCTAACGCGAATGGCCGCGCGGCGCGGGCTTGACCCTAACATCGTGTCGAGGTGCCCGGTGTTCGGCCTGAAGGTGGGACACTCGGCTATGCGGCTGACCGGATCGCGCGCACCGGCCGTCGTTGCCATCTTCGCCCTCGAAGACTCACGGCGGTACTTGCCAGTTTCCGGCAGTTGATGGCTCGCTCCGCCGCCATTCGCCTTCGTTCTGGAACCTTGCAAAAAGGCGGCTGAGATCAAGGTCTTGACTCGGCTGTCGTCCGGGTGAAGCCTGCGGACTGGAGTCTCCGGGGGCTACTTGGAGATCGACGGTGACAGCGCGGCTTGCGCTCGAAAGGGGTTTCAGGATGAAGCGAATGCATCGACTTGGGCTTGCCGCTTGCGCGGCCATCCTCGCCGTTACGCCAGCGAGCGCCACTCACAGCTGGGGCGGATATCATTGGGCCACGGGCGGCAAGGGACTCGACGTCACTGTCAATCTCGCCATCACGCCGGAGTGGACCACGGCAATCAACGGCGCGGTGACTGACTGGGAGAAGTCGCGCGTGCTTGGCCTTACCGTCCGGCGCGTGACCTTGAGCGACAATGATCGCAAGATTTGCCGACCCATCCCGGGCCAGGTGCTGGTCTGCAACGCGGCTTACGGCCAACGCGGTTGGGTTGGCCTCGCCTCGATCTGGCTGTCGAACAATCATATCAGCCAGGCCATCACCCAGCTCAACGACACCTACTATGCCTTTCCCTTCTACAACACTCCGGCATGGCGCTCGGCGGTTGCGTGCCAGGAAATCGGGCACGATTGGGGGCTCGATCACCAGGACGAGAATTTCGACAATGTGAATCTTGGGAGCTGCATGGACTATAGCCGCGCGCCGCAGGGGGGCGTTTACAACGGCTTCGACTATGGGCCGAGCAACGAGCGCCCCAACGCCCACGATTATGATCAGCTGATCACGACCTACGGTCATAATGACGGTTTTGCGACTGCGGCACCGCTCGTCGCTCGCGGCGCCGATGCCAACTCGGAACCCGCCGGAGTCAGCCCGGCCGAATGGGGCACCGCTATCCGCCGCGACGCGATGGGCCGTCCCAACGTCTTCATCAAGGATCTCGGCCGCGGACAGAAGAAGATCACCCACGTCTTGTGGGCGGTCGACGCCCGGGTCCGCTAGCGCGGAACCAGGACGCGGATCGGGCCGTTGGCTTGTTGATGGCCGGCTCGAGAGGGTTTTTGAACTCGATCGCTCTTCTCGGCGGCGCGCTGCTCTGCGGGTGCGCCGTCCAACCTGCCAGTTCGGCAGCACCGGCAACCGGGCAGCAACAACAGTCGATTCTCGTCGGCTCGACGCCGGCAGCCGGCTCCACCGTTCAGGCGCGCGTAACTGAGCTGAAGCTGCGCTTCGATCCTCCCGCCCGGTTGCACGAGCTGACAGTGGTCGGCGACCAGGCAACCATGCCGATGATGGTCACGGCCGTTGGCGAGGTGCCGGACTATACAATCCCTCTGTCGGGGCTTGGTCCTGGTTCCTACACAATTAACTGGCGGGCCAGCGCCCGGGGCAAGGAATATCGCGGCAGCTTCCAGTTCACCGTGAGATGAAGCCGCGCATTTCGGCCCGGCCTATGCGCTTGATAAGGCGGGGTCCTCTGCTAAGCTGACTTGCTTGCGGCCGAATTATCACGTTGTTCGAGAGGGTTGGGCGGGGTCTTGTCGTCGAAAATTCGCTGCACCATCGCGGTGCTTGCACTCGCTCTGGCTCTCGTCCCGGCCGCGATGCTGCCCATCTCGCCGGCACTCGCGCAGACGTCCGCGCGGGCAACCTCATCGGTCACCGATCTGCAGGTCATCGCCGAGGGCCCCGACC
>DATENV010000002.1:0-2002 GCA_035274805.1 Sphingomicrobium sp.
GGGCAACCGCCTGCCGCCGACATCGAGGCTGCCGCCGAGGCGGCGGGGATTACGTACCGCTACGTGCCGATCATGCGCGGCATCGGGCCGGCGGACGTGGAGGCGATGCAGGAAGCGCTGCGCGATGCCGAAGGCGGCAAATTGCTGGCCTTCTGCCGCTCGGGGACGCGCTCGGCGTTGGCGCTTGGCCTCGCCAAGCGCGAGCAGGGCGCGTCCGCGGACGAAGTCCATCGCTGCCTGACCGAGGCCGGCTTCGATCCCGGCCCGATCGCGCACCTGCTCTAGATCACCACGGGAAGACGTCGCCGGCGGCGACTTCGTCGGGCCGCGGCGTCCGGCCGAGCATGGCGTTGCGATGCGGGAAGCGCCCGAACCGCGCGATCACGTCATGATGCTTCTTGGCGTAACCAAGCTGATAATCGTCGCCGAGCTCGGTGAAGAGCAGAACCGATCGGTTCTGGTCGGCTAAATCCTCGCTGTGCTGGAAGGGCATCAAGAGAAAACCGCGTTCCTTCGGTTCGAGCTGCTCGTCGAAATCCTTGTCGACCGCGGCCTTGGCGATTGCCAGTGCGAGATGGTCGGTGGCGAATTGGTCGGCGTGACCGCGGAACATGTTGCGCGGGAACTGGTCGAACAGGATGACCGCTGCAAGGGCGGTGAGCGGATCGGCGAGGAACGCCTCGACCGGAAGCTGGCGCTTCTCGGCCCACAGCTTCAGGAAATCCTGCTTGATGCGATGATCGAGCTCGGCGCCGCCTCGCCACCACGACTTTGGGTCGAGCCCGAACCAGAATTTGAGGACGTCAGCGCGCCAGTCGTCTGCCGCCGCTCGGCTCAAGCCGCGGTTCCGCCGACGGTCAACCCGTCGATCAGCAGCGTGGGCTGGCCGACACCGGCCGGAATGCTCTGCCCCGCCTTGCCGCAGACGCCGATGCCTTCGTCGAGCTCGAGGTCGTTGCCGATGCCCTTGACCCGGGTCAGGACGGTGGGCCCGTCGCCGATCACTGTCGCGCCCTTGATCGGCTCGGCAATCTTGCCGCCGCGGATCCGGTACGCCACGGTGCAACCGAACACGAACTTGCCGCTGGTGATGTCGACCTGCCCGCCGCCGAAGCTCTTCGCGTAAATCCCGTCCTTCACGCGGCCGATCAGCTCCTGCGGGTCGTCCCTGCCGGCGAGCATGAAGGTGTTGGTCATGCGCGGCATCGGGGCGTGCGCGAAGCTTTCGCGGCGGCCGTTGCCGGTCGGCTCCATGCCCATCAGCCGCGCATTCAGCCGGTCCTGCAAATAGCCTTTGAGGATGCCGTCCTCGATCAGGACGGTGCGACGCGTCGGCGTTCCTTCGTCGTCGATCGTCAGCGATCCGCGGCGCTGGTCGATCGCGCCATCGTCGACGATGGTCACGCCTGGCGTGGCGACGCGTTCGCCGATCCGGCCCGAGAACGCCGAGGTGCCCTTGCGATTGAAGTCGCCTTCGAGGCCATGGCCGATCGCCTCGTGCAGCAGCACGCCGGCCCAGCCCGAGCCCATCACCACCGGCATCTCGCCCGCCGGAGCGGCGACGGAATCGAGATTGACCAAGGCCTGCTTGAGCGCCTCGTCGATCGCGCGGCCCCAATGCGCCTCGTCGAACAACCGGTCGTAGAGGTAGCGGCCGCCGAGCCCGTGATAGCCGGTTTCGCGCCGGCCGTTTTGCTCGGCGACGATCTGGACGCCGAGGCGGACCAGAGGCCGGACATCCGAGGCGACGAAGCCGTCGGCGCGGACGATGTCGATCACGCTCCAGCTCGCGGCGAGGCTGACGCTGACCTGGGCGACGCGGGGATCGCGCGCGCGCGCCGCGGCGTCGATCCGCTGGCACAGCGCGACCTTGTCGGCGAAGGCGATCAGGCTCAGCGGATCGTCGGCGCCGTACATCGCCTGGTTGGTGCGCGGCGGTGGAGCCGCCGGAAGACCACTCGCGGGGTCGAGCAGCCGCAAGGTCGCGGCGGCACGATCGATC
>DATENV010000003.1:0-3246 GCA_035274805.1 Sphingomicrobium sp.
ATGTACCAGCCGTCCGGGCGCGCTCCGCTTTGTTCGTTCAATGTCGCCTCCCCGGTCATTCGTCCCCGCCGAGCCGCTCCTCCCAGCCCGCGCCTTGCGCGAGCGAGATCGAATCCAGCACGGTGGTGCTCTGGTCGCGCAGGATGGCGAAGGCGCGGCGGATCGCGCAGGTCGCCTCGTCGTGGCAGTCGCCGCAAGGCGCATAAAAATTGACGCTGGCGCAGGAGACCAGCGCGATCGGCCCTTCCATCGTGCGAACCACTTCGCCGAACGAGATTTGGTCCGCGGAACGGGAAAGCTGGTAGCCGCCCTTCGGCCCGCGCGCGCTTTTGACCAGGCCGGCCTTCTTGAGGTCAAGCATGATCAGCTCGAGATATTTCGGCGGCACGCGCTGCGTTTCGGCGATGCGGCCGAGCTGGACCGGCGCGCCGGCGTGCTCCTCGGCGAGGAACAGCAGGGAGCGCAGCGCATAACGGGTCTTTTGGGCGATCATCCGTGGCGCGGAGCCTAGCGCGTCGCGGCTGCCCCGCAAGTGCTGCGTTCGGCGGTGCTCAGCCCTCGATGATGACCTTGGTGCCGATCCGGGTCACGCCGTAGAGCTTCTCGGCGAACTTCATCGGCAGGCGAATGCAACCATGGCTGGCGGGATATCCCGGGTTGACGCCGCCGTGGAAGGCAATGCCGTAATCGTCGATGCGCTGCATGAAGGGCATCGGCGCGTTGTCGTATTTCTTCGAGCGGTAGAACGGCCGCTTCTCGAGGATCGTCCAATTGCCGTAGGGCGTCACGTGCCCGGTCTTCGCGCTCGACATGCTCGATGCGCCGAGCAGCTTGTCGCCGCGATAGACGTAGGTCATCTGGGTCAGCAGATCGACGACGATGCGGGTATCACCGGCGGCAGGAGCGGCGGTCGCCCACACATATTCGCCGGGCTTCAGACCCACGCGCCTGAACTCGGCGACCATGTCCTTGTGCGCCTGCGGGGCATTGCCGAGCGTCCAGCGGTACGGGACCTCGTTCGAAACCGGCGGCGCGGGCTTGCCGGCCGCAAGCTCCGTCGACGGTGCGGTCTGGCAGGCGGCGAGCATCGCCGCAGCCCCCGCGATTATCCATTTGCCGATCGTTTTCACTGCCCACCCTCGTCGATTGCCCGATACTGCCGAACAGCAAGAATGACGACAAAGAGTCAATCCATCGTTTAACGCCAAGTTGCTGTTAACGCGCGAAAATCACTTCCACGTCGTCGCGTTGTCCGCAAAGCCGCCGCGCTGCACCCGAACGACGCAGAAGCGCTGGCCGCTCGGCGCGCGCATCACGACCCAGCGCTCCAGGCGCTGGTCGACCGTCGCGCCGAGCTTCTCGAGCCGGGCAACTTCGGCCGGAATGTCATCGGTCTCAATATCGAGGTGCACTCGGCTGTCGTGGTCGACGCGCTGGATCTGCACGCTGATCTCATCGGGTCGATCCTCGAGCATGACGTAATTGCCGCGCGTGCCGGGGTGGTCGCGGTCGATCGGCCGCCCAAGCGCCTCGGCCCAGAAGAGCGCCGCCGCGTCGACGTCGTCGACGTTGCAGTCAATCAAAATGCCGTTGATGCGCGAGCGGTGCATTTCATTCCTCAGGCAGCATGTCCGGGTTCCACGCAACCTCCCACAAGTGACGATCGGGGTCGCGGAAATAGCCGGCGTAGCCGCCGTAGAAGGTATCCTGGGCGGGTTTCACGATCTCCGCTCCGGCGCGCACCGCCTGCTCCAGCACCTGGTCGACCTCCTCCCGGCTCCGTACGTTGTGGCCGATCGAAAAGGCGGTGGAGCTGATCGGCTCCTTCGGCAGTCCGCTGTCGTGCGCGAGGTCCTCCTGCGCCCACAAAGCGAGGGTCAGCCCACCGGCCAGATGGAAGAACGCCACCGCTCCGTGCTCGAATTGCCGGCCGACGATGCCTTTGGTGGGAAGCCCGAGCCCGTCGCGATAGAAGGCAACGGCCTGCTCGAGGTCGGCCACCGCGAGGGTCAGGATCGTTATGCGCGGCTTCATCCGTTCACTCCCACTCGATCGTGCCGGGCGGCTTGGAGGTATAATCATAGACCACGCGGTTGATGCCCTGCACTTCGTTGACGATGCGCGTGGCAACGCGGCTGAGGAAGCTGGCGTCGAACGGATAGATGTCGGCGGTCATGCCGTCGAGCGAGGTGACGGCGCGCAAGCCGCACACATAATCATAGGTGCGATAGTCGCCCATCACGCCGACGGTCCGCACGGGCAAGAGCACCGCAAACGCCTGCCAGATCGCGTCGTACAGGCCGGCGTTGCGGATCTCCTCGAGGTAGATGGCGTCCGCCTTGCGCAGGATGTCGCATTTCTCGCGCGTGACCTCGCCCGGGATGCGGATGGCGAGGCCCGGTCCCGGGAACGGATGCCGCCCGACGAACGCCTCGGGCAGGCCGAGCTCGCGCCCCAGCTCGCGCACCTCGTCCTTGAACAGCTCGCGTAAGGGTTCGACCAGCTGCATGTTCATCCGCTCGGGAAGGCCGCCGACATTGTGGTGACTCTTGATCGTCACCGACGGCCCGCCGGTGAAGCTGACGCTCTCGATCACGTCCGGATAGAGCGTGCCCTGCGCCAGGAAGTCCGCGCCGCCGATCTTCTTCGCTTCGGCCTCGAACACGTTGATGAACTCCCCGCCGATGAACTTGCGCTTGGCCTCGGGGTCGGTGACGCCTTCGAGCCCGCCGAGGAAGTCGGCGCTGGCGTCGACGTGGACGAGCGGGATGTTGTAGCTATTCCGGAACAGCGAGACGACTTGCTCGGCCTCGTTTGCCCGCATCAGGCCATGATCGACGAAGACGCAGGTGAGCTGATCGCCGATCGCCTCGTGGATCAGCACCGCCGCGACCGCGCTGTCGACCCCGCCAGACAGGCCGCAGATCACCCGGCCACTCCCGACCTGCGCCCGGATGTCGGCAATCTTCGCCTCGCGGAAGCTGGCCATGGTCCAGTCGCCCGCGCAGCCGCAGACGTGGCGGACGAAATTGGCGAGTAGCTTGCCGCCGTCGGGCGTGTGCACGACCTCAGGGTGGAACATCAGGCTGTAGCGCTTCGCCGCTTCGTTGGTGGCGATCGCGAACGGTGCGCCTTCGGACCTGGCGACGACTTCGAAGCCGGGCGCGAGGCTTTCGACCCGGTCACCATGGCTCATCCACACCTGATGCTTCTCGCCGACGTGCCACAGCCCATCGAACAGGGCAG
>DATENV010000004.1:0-3922 GCA_035274805.1 Sphingomicrobium sp.
ATATGCGATGCACAGTGCGCCGCCGATCGTGATGCCCCAGCCGTAAAGCGCATTCCAACCGTACGGGGCGAGCGCCGCAGGGATCAGGAAGATGCCGGTGCCGATCGTATTGCCGATCACCAGCGCAATGCAGGTCCAGAAGCCGATCTGGCGCGGCGGTGCCCGCATCTCGTGAGTCATCGGTCGACGGGTGTTGCAGCTTATCGGGCCCTGTGCAATCCGCGCGCCGTCAGCAGAAACGGGGCGAAGATGCGCGCATTCATTTTTCCGGGTCAGGGCAGCCAGGCGGTCGGGATGGGCGCGGCGCTCGCAGGTGCCAGCCGAGCCGCCGCCGATGTGTTCGCGGAGGTCGACGAAGCGCTCGGCCAGAACCTCTTCCGGCTGATGCGCGATGGACCCGATGACGAACTGAAGCTCACCGAGAATGCGCAACCGGCGATCATGGCGCATTCGATCGCGGTGTTGCGCACGTGGGGCGTGCGCCTGAGTGACATTGCGACCTTCGTCGCGGGACACAGCCTGGGCGAATATTCCGCCTTGTGCGCGGCGGGATCGTTTGACCTCGCGACCACCGCGAAGCTGTTGAAGCTGCGCGGGCAGGCAATGCAGCGCGCGGTGCCGGTTGGGCAGGGCGCGATGGCCGCGCTGCTCGGCGCCGATCTTGAGCTCGCCCGGAAAATTGCCGATGCCGCGGCGCAGGGCGATGTGTGCGCCGTCGCCAACGACAACGACCCGAGCCAGGTCGTCATTTCCGGGCACAAAGCCGCGATCGACCGCGCGATCGACATGGCCAAGGAGATGGGCGCCAAGCGCGCGGTATCTCTTCCGGTCTCCGCGCCGTTCCACTGCCCGTTGATGCAGCCGGCCGCCGAGGCGATGCGCGATGCGCTGAGCTACGTCGTGCTCGAACCACCCGCCGTCCCGGTCTATGCGAACGTGACCGCCCAGCCCGAGACCGACCCTGACACCATCCGCAATCAGCTGGTCGAGCAGGTCACCGGCATGGTGCGCTGGCGCGAAAGCGTCACGAATATGTTCAATGCGGGCGTCGACGAGTTCGTCGAGCTCGGAGGCAAGGTGCTGGGCACGATGGTCAAGCGCATCGCTGCCGACGCAAAGGTGACGAGCGTGGTCACGATCGAGGACATCGAAGCGCTGGCGAAGGAGATCGCGTAAATGTTCGATCTTTCCGGAATGACCGCGCTGGTGACCGGCGCTTCGGGCGGCCTCGGCAGCGCGATCGCCAAGGCGCTCGCGGCGCAGGGCGCGCGGCTCGTGGTCTCCGGCAGCAATGTCGAAAAGCTCGCGAACTTTCGGTCCGGGCTTGGCGGCGATCATGTCGCGCTGCCCTGCAACCTCTCGGATGGGGCGGCGGTCGATCAGCTCGTCCCGCAAACCGTTGAAGCGCTCGGCGGCAAGCTCGATATCCTCGTCAACAATGCCGGCGTCACCCGCGACAATTTGTTGATGCGGATGAAGGACGAGGACTTCGAGGAGATCATCCAAATCAACCTCGAGGCCGCATTCCGGCTGATGCGCGCGGCTGCCAGGCCGATGATGAAGGCGCGGTTCGGGCGGATCATCTCGATCACCTCGGTGGTCGCCGTCACCGGCAACCCGGGCCAGGCCAATTATGTCGCGTCGAAAGCCGGGCTGATCGGCATGACCAAGGCGGTCGCGCAGGAGCTCGCCAGCCGCAACATCACGGTTAACGCCATTGCGCCGGGCTTCATGACCTCGGCGATGACCGATGCGCTCAACGAGGAGCAGCGCGAAGGCATATTGTCGCGCATTCCAATGGGCGCGATGGGCAGCGGCGCGGACATCGGCGCCGCCTGCGTCTACCTCGCCTCGAAGGAAGCCGGTTACGTCACCGGCCAGACGCTGCACGTCAACGGCGGGATGGCAATGCCGTAAGCGCCGGTTAACGCTTCGTTGCAGCGCTCCTTGTCGCTCGATTCATCGCACCTATATCCCGAGGGAAATCAACATTTCGGCTGCCTCGAAGAGGGGCCGAGTGGGGCTGTAAAAGAGAGGTAAGCATATGGCCAAGGTCATTGGGATCGACTTGGGCACGACCAACAGCTGCGTCGCCGTCATGGAAGGCGGCAAGCCGAAGGTCATCGAAAATAGCGAAGGCGCGCGGACCACGCCTTCGGTCGTCGCTTTCACCAAGGACGGCGAGCGTCTGATCGGCCAGCCGGCGAAGCGCCAGGCGGTCACCAACCCCGATAACACCATTTTCGCGGTGAAGCGCTTGATCGGCCGCCGCTTCGACGACCCGATTACCAAGAAGGACACCGAGCTGGTGCCCTACAAGATCGTCAAGGGCAGCAATGGCGACGCCTGGGTCCAGGCGGGGGGCAAGGATTATTCGCCGTCACAGATTTCGGCCTTCATCCTGCAGAAGATGAAGGAAACTGCCGAGGCCTATCTCGGCGAAATCGTCACCCAGGCGGTGATCACCGTTCCGGCTTACTTCAACGACGCGCAACGCCAGGCGACCAAGGACGCCGGCCAGATCGCCGGGCTTGAAGTCTTGCGCATCATCAACGAGCCGACCGCGGCTGCGCTCGCTTATGGTCTCGAGAAAGAGGACGGCAAGACGATCGCCGTCTACGACCTTGGCGGCGGCACGTTCGACGTGTCGACCCTCGAGATCGGCGACGGCGTGTTCGAGGTGAAGTCGACCAACGGCGACACCTTCCTCGGCGGCGAGGACTTCGACGCGCGCATCGTCAACTGGCTGGCCGACAAGTTCAAGGCGAAGGAGAATATCGACCTTCGCACCGACCGCCTCGCGTTGCAGCGGCTCAAGGAAGCCGCCGAGAAGGCGAAGATCGAGCTGTCGTCGGCGGCGACGACCGAGATCAACCAGCCGTTCATCACCGCGCGCATGGAAGGCGGCACCACCACGCCGCTCCACCTGGTCGAAACGCTGACTCGCGCCGACCTCGAAAAGCTGGTCGAGGATCTGATCGAGCGGACGATCGAGCCGTGCAAGAAAGCGCTCAAGGACGCGGGCATCGACGCCAAGGACATCGCCGACGTGGTGCTGGTCGGCGGCATGACCCGCATGCCGCGGGTGCGTGAGCGGGTGAAGGAATTCTTCGGCCGCGAGCCGCACACCGGCGTCAACCCGGACGAAGTCGTCGCCATGGGCGCGGCGATCCAGGCCGGCGTCCTCCAGGGCGACGTCAAGGACGTGCTGCTGCTCGACGTGACTCCGCTGTCGCTCGGCATCGAGACTTTGGGCGGCGTGTTCACGCGGATGATCGACCGGAACACGACGATTCCCACGAAGAAGAGCCAGGTCTTCTCGACCGCCGAGGACAACCAGAACGCGGTTACGATCCGCGTCTTCCAGGGCGAGCGCGAGATGGCGGCGGACAACAAGGTGCTCGGTCAGTTCGACCTGGTCGGAATCCCGCCCGCGCCGCGCGGCGTGCCGCAAATCGAGGTCACCTTCGACATCGATGCCAACGGCATCGTCAACGTCTCGGCCAAGGACAAGGGCACCGGCAAGGAGCAGCAGATCCGCATCCAGGCCTCAGGCGGGCTCAACGATTCCGACATCGAGAAGATGGTCAAGGAAGCCGAGCAGTTCGCCGAAGAGGACAAGAAGCGGCGCGCGGCGGCCGAGGCCAAGAACAATGCCGAGAGCCTGATCCATTCGACCGAGAAGCAGCTCGCCGAGCATGGCGACAAGGTTTCCGCCGAGGTCAAGGAGGAGATCGAAAAGGCGCTCGCCGAAGCCAAGACCGCGGTCGAAAGCGGTGACGCTGACGACATGCAGCAGAAGACAGCTGCGCTCACGCAGGCCGCGATGAAGCTCGGCCAGGCGATGTATGAGCAGCAGCAGGCGCAGGCGCAGCAGACCGGCGGCGAGGCCGGCGCGGGCGCCGAAGCTGGCGGTGAGCAG
>DATENV010000005.1:0-16827 GCA_035274805.1 Sphingomicrobium sp.
GAACCGCCTGACCTTCAGTTCCGGCGAGTAAGAAAGGAAACATTCCGTGCTGACCATGACCGGGCTTACCAAGACGTACCGCACCGACACCGTCGAGACGACGGCGCTCGACTGCGTCGACCTCGATATCGCCGATGGCGAGTTCGTCGCGATCATGGGGCCGTCGGGCTGCGGCAAGTCGACGCTGCTCAACGTAATGGGCATGCTCGATAGCCCGAGCGGCGGAAGCTATATCTTCAACGGGCAGGAAGTCGCGGGGCTCAGCGAGTCGCAGCTCGCGGAGACGCGGAAGGCGAACATCGGCTTCATCTTCCAGAGCTTCAACCTGGTCGATGAACTGACGGTCCGCGAGAACGTCGAGCTCGCCTTGCTCTATCACAACCATTCCGGCGCGCACCGCAAGGAACGGGTCGATCGCGTTCTCGACAAGGTCGGGATCGCGCACCGGGCCAAGCACCGCCCGACGCAGCTTTCAGGCGGTCAGCAGCAGCGCGTGGCGGTTGCCCGTGCCCTCGTCGGTGAGCCCAAGCTGATCCTCGCCGACGAGCCGACCGGCAACCTCGATACAGCGCACGGCGAGGAAGTCATGAGGATGCTGCGCCAGCTCAACCAGGAAGGCTCGACCATCGTCATGGTCACCCACTCGCCGTCGCACGCCGATTTCGCCAGCCGCGTCGTCAACATGCTCGACGGCCGAATCCTGCAGGAGCGGCGCCGAGCCGCCTGAGCCGAGGGAAACACATTTTGCAGAGGACAGTCACCATGTGGCGGAACTACTGGACGGTCGCGGTTCGCGCGCTTGCCAAGAGCAAGACATATTCGGTGATCAACATCGCCGGCCTCGCCATCGGCATGGCCGCATGCATCATGATCCTGCTCTACATCCGTTACGAGCGCAGCTACGACAGCTGGATCCCCGACGTCGAAAACACTTACCAGATGCAGACGTACGGCAAGAACCCCGACGATGGTCAGGAATTCAACTTCCGCATGGCGTCGTACGTCACGAAGGACCGGATCAAGAAAGATTTCCCGCAGGTCGTCAGCGCCGCTTACATCCAAGATAACGGTCCAGTGTTGCTCAAGGACGGGCAGGCCTATTCGACGGAAGAATATCTATTCACCGACGACGACTTCCTGAAGGTCGTCAGCCTGCCCCTGATCGCCGGCACCACCCTTACGGCGCCGCAGACGGCCGTCATCACCCAGCGCGAAGCCGTGAAGCAGTATGGCACGGATCAAGTGATCGGCAGGACGCTGACCGTGATCTCCAGGGGCGTCAAGCGTGATTTCAAGATCAATGGCGTGCTCCAGGACGTGCCGAAGAATTCGCACATGAAGGTCAACGCAATCATGCGGCTCGATTATCAGACCTTCAACGCGAACAACCCGCAGTTCCTCACCTGCTGGGGATGCCAGTCCGGCTGGGTTTATTTCAAGGTTCGCCCAGGCAGCGACGTGAACGCCATGCAGGCTCAGCTCCCGGCCTGGGAAAAGCGCAACATCCCCGACGAGCCCATCGGCGACGTCATGTACAATCCCGGCACTGACCAAGATTGGCGGTTCGTGAACCTGCGGGATATTCACCTCGGCATCGCCCAGGACGGCGCCCAGACGCCCGGCAACGACAAGCGCACAATCACGACATTCGCGATCATCGCGCTGCTGATCCTCGGCATGGCAGTGGTGAACTTCACCAACCTGGCGACGGCGCGCGCAAGCCAGCGCGCGCGCGAAGTCGCACTGCGCAAGGTGCTGGGCGCGACGCGCCGACAGCTGATCGTGCAGTTCGTTGCTGAGTCGGTCCTGATCTCTGCCGCCTCCATGTTGCTTGCTCTGGCGCTCGTTGAATTGTTGATCAGGCCGTTCGCCGCGTTCCTCGACGCCGGGCTCGAGCTCAGCTATTTCGGCCGCGGCGGCGTGCTCTGGCCGGCGATCGTGCTGACCTTGCTGGTCGGCATTGCCAGCGGCCTCTACCCGGCCTTCTTCCTCTCGCGGTTTCAGCCGGCGCAAGTGCTAAAGGCGAACCGCTCCGCCGCCGAAACTCCGGGGTCGGGCCGGCTCCGCGCGGGCTTGGTGGTGCTGCAGTTCGCGGTATCGATCGGGCTCATCATCTGCACAGCAGTCATTTATGCGCAGACCGTTTACGCCCGCACCGTCGACCCGGGTTACAAGCGTGACCACATCCTACAGGTCGAGGAGCTGTCCCGTGCCCAGCTGTGGCCGATCGCCGAGCGCATCGTCGAGCAGACCAAACGGATTCCCGGCGTAACCGCGGCCGCCCTCGCGGACATCGGGGTCAACACCGACAATAACAATAATACCTTCATCGTGCCGCCGGGCCGGAAGCAGGTGCTGATCGGCCAGTATAATGTCGGCGTCGGCTATCTCGACGCGATGGGCTTGAAGCTGCTTGCCGGCCGGTGGTTCGATGCCAACCGTCCGATGGATGACTCGACTGTTCCCTATCCGCCCCAGCCAGAAGTCGAAAAGGCGATCGCTGCTCGCGGCATGAACGTCGTGGTCAATGAATATGCAGTCCGCAGGATGGGCTTCAAATCGCCGCAGGATGCCGTCGGCAAGGTCGTTAAGGGCGATCTCATTTGCGAGGACTGCGGCCTGGTGAACGTCACCATTGTCGGCGTCGTCGGCGATTCCCGCTTCCGGACCGTCCGTACGCCGATCGAGCCGATCATGTTCAAGAAGGTCACGGCCGGCCCGGGTTGGATGGCAGTCCGCTACAACGGCGACCCGCAGGCGGTGCGGTCGGCGCTCGAGCGGCTGTGGAAGCAAACTACGAACGAAGTACCCTTCAGCGCCAAGTTCAGTGAGGACGTGATTGGCGAGGCCTATAAGAAGGAAGATGCGCGCGCGCAGATCTTCGCGGCCTTCTCGCTGCTCGCCGTGATCATCGGCTGCCTCGGCCTGTTCGGCCTCGCCGCGTTCACCGCCGAGCGGCGCACAAAGGAGATCGGCATCCGCAAGGTGCTCGGTGCCCGGACGCGAGACATCGTCCGGCTGCTGGTGTGGCAGTTCAGCCGGCCGGTAATCATCGCCAACCTTATCGCCTGGCCGATAGCCTGGTGGCTTATGCGGGATTGGCTCAACGGGTTCGACCAGCGCATCCCGCTGACGCCAATACCGTTCCTGATAGCAGCGGCGGTCGCGCTTGGCATCGCGATCGTGACCGTGGTCGGGCACGCGGCGAAGGTGGCGCGCGCCAACCCGATCCATGCGTTGAGGTATGAGTGAACGCGCCGGGGAAGTCCCCTTCTCCCAAGCGCGTGGTGGTCACCGCGGGCGCGTTGCTGATACTCGCGTCCGTGGTGACCCCGGCTGATGCGGCGCCCGCCCGCACCAAAGGCGATGCCCCCAAGAAGGTAGAGTCGCCGCGACCGGCAAGGATTTCGGCCACAACCGGCGGAGCCGGCGGGCCGCGGTCGCTCGAATCGGCGATCACCTCCGGGCTGCGCCCATGACGACGTGGGCGCCAAAGGGTCCGACGTTAGGGTGGTGGTGGAGGCCCGAGCCGGAATCGAACCGGCGTGCAAGGATTTGCAGTCCTCTGCGTAACCACTCCGCCATCGGGCCGGGGGAGAGCGGCGTGCTTTGGCGCGGGGGCGCGCGCCCGGTCAAGCCCCTCCACCGCTGTTCGTCGTTCGATGAATGACGGTTGGCGGGGCTTGCCGCGGCCGATATGAGCCCGACGATCGAGACGCCCTGCGCGCACTTCGCTCAGGACTAGCTTGAACTCAAGGTGTATTAGCGGCATATAACAGCTATGACGGTGCAAAGTCCGATTCCCGATTTCGCCGCTGCTCGCGAAGCCATGGTCGAAAGCCAGTTGAGGCCGCAGGGCGTCACCGACCGGGCGGTGCTCGATGCGATGACCCGCGTCCCGCGCGAGAAGTTCCTGCCGAGCCACACCCGCCCGCTCGCCTATGTCGACCGCGCGGTCGGGCTCGGCAGCGGCCGCTTTCTGCCAGCGCCGGCCGTGCTTGGGCAGCTACTGACCCAGATGATGCCCGAACGCGGCCAGCGCGCGCTCGTGATCGGCGCGGGCACAGGCTACTCGGCCGCGGTCCTTGATGCGATGGGCCTTGACGTAACCGCGCTCGAAAGCGCGCCCGAGCTTGTCGCTGCGCGCGGACCGGGTGTGAAACTGGTCGAGGGCCCGCTCGAGGAAGGGTTTGCGAAGGCCGCGCCGTACGACCAGATCCTGATCGACGGCGCAGTCGAGTTCGTCCCCGACGCGATCGTCGGTCAGCTCGCCGACGGCGGGCGGCTCGGCACTGCGCTAGTCGACCGCGGAGTCACGCGCCTCGTCGTCGGGCGGAAGGCGGGCGGCGCCTTCGGTTATCTATCCATCGGCGATGCGGGGGTTCCGGTGCTGCCGGGCTTCAGCCGGCCGAAAGAATTCAGCTTCTAGGGGGCGCGGGTGTTTCGTAAGCTCATTTCGGGATCGCTGGTGGCTGCGCTGATGGCCGGCACGGCCAGCGCGGACACCCTCCGCGAGGCGCTCGTCTCGGCTTATCAGACCAATCCGACGCTGACAGCGCAGCGCGAAACACTGCGCGGTACCGATGCCAATGTCGCTATCGCCAGAGCCGCGGGACGACCGCAAGTAAACGGCACGGTCGGGCTCAACCGCAACCTGACGCGCAGCGGAGTCATCGCCCAGACGCAGGGCAATTCGCACAATATCAGTCTCAGCGGCGGCGTCGACCTCACCTATCCGCTGTTCAACGGCGGCGCGGTCAAGAATTCGGTTCGCGCCGCCGAAACCCGCGTTGAAGCGGGCCGGGCGACGCTGCGCGCGGTCGAAGGCGATGTCTTCACCCAGGCCGTCGCGGCGTACATGGACGTGATCCGCGACCGTGCGATCGTCGAGCTCAACGAGAACAACGTGAAGGTTCTCGGTACGAACCTGGAAGCGACCCAGGACCGCTTCGAGATCGGCGACCTGACGCGGACCGACGTCGCCCAGTCGGAAGCCCGGTTGTCGCTGGGCCGCTCGCAGCTCGCGACGGCGCGGGGGCGCCTCATCGGTAGCGAGGCGACGTACCGGCAGATCATCGGCCACGCGCCGGGTGTCCTCGCACCGCCGCCGCCGCTCCCGCCCTTGCCGAAGACCGCGGACGAAGCGGTGCAGATCGCGCTGGCCAACAACCCCGATCTGGTCTCGATTAGCCGCCAGGCGATCGCGTCGGGTTATGACGTCAATGTCGCACGCGCAGGACGCTTGCCGACTCTGGGTGCGGTCGCGTCGGGCGACTACCTCAACCAGCTTACCGGCAGCACGAACGGGCTCAATCGCGCCGGCACGGCGACATCGGTCGGCCTGTCCGCGAACATTCCGATCTTCCAGGGCGGCTTGCCGGCGGCGCGCATTCGTCAGGCGCAGGCCGCGCAGGGTGCCGTGTTGGAGCAGGTCGTTGGCACCGAGCGCGCGGTCGTCCAGGCCGCCCGCGCGGCCTTCGCCAATTACGATGCGGCGCAGCGGGCGATCCAGGCCAACACCGTGGCGGTGCAGGCCAACCAGCTCGCGCTCGAAGGCAACCGCGCGGAGCAGAGTGTTGGCACTCGCACGATTATTGAAGTGCTCAACGCGGAGCAGGAATTGCTCAATTCGCAGGTGCTGCTGGTGACCGCGAAGCGCGACGCCTACGTTGCCGGGTTCCAGTTGCTCAACGCCATGGGCGCGGCCGAGGCGCGCGACTTGGGCCTCGACGGCGGCCCGCTTTACGATCCGCTAGGCAATTATCGCCGGGTCGCGAGGAATTGGAACGATTGGGCCAGCGACCCGCGCCATCCGACCATCTCGACGCGCACGGTGTCCCCGCAGGAGATGCCGCCGGCGCCGATCGTGACGCCCGAAGTCGGCACGCCCCGGATCGATCCGTCGCCACCCGTCATCACGACAGGCGTGACTCAGCCCCCTCAATAAAGTTACAGCGGCCCGATGCAGTCGGCTGGCCGCGAACCTTCGATGGAAGACATCCTCGCCTCGATCAAAAAGGTGATCGCGGAGGAGAAGGAGCTGCGCACTTCGCCCGCGCCGATGGACGAGGCCGAGGACGACCCGCTACCCGAAGATTCGTCAAGCGAAGACGTGCTCGAGCTCGACCAGCCGCTTGCGCCGGCGATGGACCTCGGTCCGCCGCTGGTCGACGAGCAGGCGGCCGGCAAGAGCCGCGAGGCCCTCGAGCAGTTGCAGACCGTCGCCGCGACGGTCCCGCCGCCTCCGGCCGGCAACCCGCTCGAAGAGATCATCCGCGGGATGCTCAGGCCGATGCTCAAGCAATGGCTCGATGAGCATTTGCCGCAAATGGTCGACGAGCATGTGAAGCGCGAGATTTCGCGGATCACCGGGCGACCGCTGTAGCTCCTTGCGCGCCGACGCGGCTTTGCTACGCCTAGCGGTTATGACCAAATCCGCGCTCTTCCTCGCCGCCGCAGCCGCCGCGCTCGCGGTTTCCCCGCTCGCCGCCCGGCCAATGACCGCCACCGACATGCATTCGATGCACCGCCTGGGTGCGCCGGAGGTCTCGCGCGACGGCCGCTATGCGGTGTTCACGCTGTCGACCACTGACTGGGATAAGAACAAGCGGGTCAACACGCTCCACCTCCTCGAGCTCACCAAGGCTGGCGCGGTTCCGCAGCCGGTTAAGGGCGCCGAGAAGGGTCATGACGCGGTGTTCGGTCCCGACGGCGCCTTGTGGTTCCTGATGCCGGTCGGCGAACGCGATCAGCTGTTTCGCGTGCCGATCGGTGGCGCACCGGTCCGTGTCAGCAATTTCACCGGCGATGTTGGCGGCTTCCGCCTTGCGCCGTCGGGCGACCTCGTGGTCGTGTGGGCCGACCGCGACCTTCGGTGCAAGGATCTCGACTGCGCCGGTCTGCCCGCAAAGCCCAAGACCGGGTCGGGCAGGACCTACGATCAACTGTTCGTTCGCCACTGGGATACCTGGGCGGAACCGGGGGTGCGTTCGCGGCTGTTCGGTTTTGCGGTGGCCGGCGGAAAGCTCGTCGGCAGCGGCGTCCCGCTGACAGGCAGCCTGGTTGGCGACACGCCATCGAAACCGTTTGGCGGCGCGGAGGAGATCGCTTTCTCGCCCGACGGCCGAACGGTTTATTTCACGCTGCGCGAGGCGGGGAGGATCGAGGCGAAGTCGACCAATCTCGATATCTTCCAGGTGCCGAGCGACGGCTCGTCGCCGCCCGTCAACCTGACCGACGCCAATGACGCGACCGATACGCTGCCGGCCGTTTCGCCGGATGGGCGCACGCTCGCCTATGTGGCGATGGCGCGCCCGACCTATGAGTCCGACCGCCAGGTGGTCCAGCTGCGCGATTTCGCGACGGGGCAGACGCGCGTCCTGACGCAAGGGTTCGACCGTTCCGTGGATTCCATTACCTGGTCGCCGGACGGGAGGTCGCTTCTGGTCACGGCGGGGGATACGCTCGAAGAGCCGATGTTCCGCGTCGATGTCGCCACCGGCCGGGTGACGCGGCTGACCGGCGGCGGCCATTACGGCAACGTCCGCGCGCTTCCAGATGGTGGAGCGCTGGTGACGATGAATAGCATCGCCGCGCCGGACGACATCTATCGCATCGATGCCGGGGGCCGATCCGCGAAGCTCACCGACGTCAATCGCGCGCTGCTCGCGCAGCTCGACCCGGTGACCTTCCAGAAATTCAGCTTCAAGGGCGCCAATGGCGACACCGTCTGGGGGTGGACCCTGAAGCCGGTAATGAACCGGACGCTGCCGATCGCCTTCCTGGTCCATGGTGGACCGCAGGGCAGTTTCGCGAACAGCTGGTCCTACCGCTGGAACCCGCGCGTGTTCATCTCTCCGGGCTATGCCGCGGTCAGCGTCGATTTCCACGGCTCCACCGGCTACGGCCAGGCCTTCACCGACGCCATCAACCGCAACTGGGGTGGCTGGCCGCTCGAGGACCTCCAGAAGGGCCTCGCCTACATCACGGCCCGCGATCCGCAGCTCGAAGCGGGGAACGCCTGCGCGCTCGGCGGATCGTACGGCGGCTATATGATGAACTGGATCGAAGGGCAGTGGCCCGACCGGTTCAAGTGCATCGTCCAGCACGACGGTGTGTTCGACGCCCGCGCGATGGCCTACGAAACCGAGGAGTTGTGGTTCGACGAGTGGGAGCATGGCGGCCACGCTTATTATGAGGCGCCGGCGGAGTTCGAGCGCTGGAACCCGGTCAACTATGTTCAAAACTGGAAGACGCCCCAACTGGTGATCACGTCCGAGAAGGACTTCCGCATCCCCTACACGCAAGGCATCGCCGCTTTCACGGCGCTGCAGCGGCGCGGCATCCCGTCGCGGCTGTTGATCTTCCCGGACGAGAATCACTGGGTGCTGAAGCCGAAAAATTCGGTGCAATGGTATGACGAGGTGTTCGGCTGGATGGGCCGATATCTCGGCCGGCAAGCGCCGCCAACGCCGGCAGCCCAGCCAACCGTTAAGCCGAAGCCCGAACGCGGTTGATGCTGCAGCGCGGCATCGCTAACCGCGCCGAGGCATGAGCGAGCTTCCCAAGACCTTCGAACCGCGGGCGATCGAGGACCGCTGGTACGCGCATTGGGAAAGTGAGGGACTGTTCCGGCCGGAGAGGCCGGACGCGACGCCGTGGACGATCGTCATGCCGCCGCCCAACGTCACCGGCTCGCTGCACATCGGCCACGCGCTCGATAATACGCTGCAGGACATCCTCACCCGTCGAGAGCGCATGCTCGGCAAGGACGCTTTGTGGGTGGTCGGCACAGACCATGCCGGGATCGCGACGCAGATGGTGGTCGAGCGCAATCTCGACAGTCAGGGCGTCAAGCGAGCGGAAATCGGCCGTGAGGCCTTCCTCGGACATGTCTGGGAATGGAAGGCGCAGTCGGGCGGGGCGATCACCCGGCAGCTCCGCCGCCTCGGCGCGTCATGCGACTGGGCGCACGAGCGGTTCACCATGGACGAACGCTATCAACGCGCCGTCACCCACACCTTCGTCGAGCTCTACAAGCGCGGCTTGATCTACCGCGACAAGCGGCTGGTGAACTGGGACCCCAGGTTCCAGAGCGCGATCAGCGACCTCGAGGTCGAGACCCGCGATGTCCAAGGCAAGTTCTGGACGCTGCGCTATCCGCTCGCGGAGAGCAGCGGGACGATTGAGGTCGCGACGACGCGGCCCGAGACGATGCTCGCCGACATGGCGGTCGCGGTGCATCCCGAGGATGACCGGTACAAGGCGCTGATTGGCAAGCAGATCAAGCACCCGATCACTGGCCGCCTGATCCCGATTGTCGCTGACGAGCACGCCGATCCCGAGCTCGGCTCGGGCGCGGTGAAGATCACGCCGGGCCACGACTTCAACGATTTCGAGGTCGGCAAGCGCGCCGGCTTCAAGGCGGCCGACATGCTCAACATGTTCGATGCGCAGGCGAATGTGGTCCAGACTCGCGACGGTCTGATCCCTGACGAGCTGCTCGGCCTGTCGCGCGAGGATGCGCGCGCGCGCGTCGTCGAGCTGCTCGATGCCGGGGGCGCGCTGGTCCGCGCCGAGGACCGGGTGATCCCGACGCCGTATGGCGATCGCTCGGGTGTGGTGATCGAGCCGTGGCTCACCGACCAATGGTATGTCGATGCGGCCAAGCTGGTCGAGCCGGTGCTCCACGCGACGCGCAAGGGCCAGATCCGCATCGTCCCCGAAGCGTGGAAGAAGACCTGGTTCAACTGGCTCGAGAATATCCAGCCGTGGTGCGTGTCGCGCCAATTGTGGTGGGGGCACCGTATCCCCGCCTGGTATGGACCTACGAAAACGGAGAGTGGCGTCGCTGTCCAGTGGTCCTCAGCGGGCGGTATTTCAGAGTGGACAAATGAGCACGTCTTCGTTGGAGAGACTGAAGACGACGTAATCGGAGCAGCTGCAGAGCTTTACGGTGTTGTGCCGGAGAACATTAGCTTGTTTGATGACGTGGTCGTCGCCTTCGAAGCAAATCTCAAGGCAGCAGCGAACGGCAATGGTCAAATAGCCCTTTTTCGTGACACCGATGTTCTCGACACCTGGTTCAGCTCAGCGCTGTGGCCCTTCGCGACCCTCGGCTGGCCCGAGGAGACTGAGGACCTCAAACGCCACTACCCCAACGACGTCCTCATCTCCGGCTTCGATATCCTCTTCTTCTGGGATGCGCGCATGGCGATGCAGGGCATCCAGTTCATGGGTCAGGCCCCGTGGAAGACACTCTACCTCCACGGCCTTGTTCGCGACGCGCACGGACAGAAGATGTCGAAGTCGAAGGGCAACACGGTCGACCCGCTCGGCCTGGTCGACAAGTATGGCGCCGACGCGCTGCGCTTCACGCTGGCGGCGATGGAAAGCCAGGGTCGCGATATCAAGCTCGATGAGAAACGGGTCGAGGGCTACCGCAACTTCGCGACCAAGCTGTGGAACGCCGCGCGCTTCCTCCAGATGAACGGCGTCGGCGCGTCGCAAAGCATCGCCGCTCCCGCCGCCGAGCTTCGGGTCAACCGGTGGATCATCGGCGAGGTGGTCGAGACCCTCGCCAAGCTAAACCGCGCGTTCGACGAGCTGCGCTACGACGAGATGGCCGACGCCATCTATCACTTCGTTTGGGGCACCTTCTGCGACTGGTACGTCGAACTGATCAAAGGCGCGTTCGACACGGAGACGAAGCAAGTCGCCGCCTGGGCCTTCGACCAGATCCTCGTGATGCTCCACCCGCTGATGCCATTCATCACCGAGGAGCTGTGGAATGCGATGCCTGTCCTGAGCGACGCCGCAGGCGGCGTCGAGGGGGGCGAGCGGCCGTACGAGCTGATTGTTGCCAAATGGCCCGACCCGCAGGCGCAGGTTGATGCGCGCGCCAAGCGAGAACTGGAGTTCATAATTCAAGTGATTGGCGACCTAAGGGGCGATCGATTGGCGGTCGGATTCAAATCGGCTGATGTGATACCTCTTGGAGTCCTACGCGCCTCCCCTGGCCAACTTGACGTGCTCAACGATCATCTTGCGACGGTGTGTCGCCTCGCACGCGTCAAACCCGCGCTGTTTACATCTCCTAGCGTGGGTCAGGATGGCGTTTGGAGTGATGAGCTTACTGATCGATTTGAGATTTCGACGAATTTTCATCAGACAAGCTTTGTGACCGCGCTGCTTGAGGCGGGCGGGCTTAGCTTTGTTGCGTCAACCCGTGGATTTATTGACGTTGAAGGCGAGCGAGTCCGGCGCGCACAGGCCGCCGAAGCCGCCGAGAGGGAGCGTGACAGCCTCGCCCAGCGTCTCGCCAACCCCAACTTCACCGAGCGCGCGAAGCCCGAAGCGGTGGAGAAGGCCCGCGCCGACCACGAGGCCAAGGCCGCCGAAGCCGAACGGCTGCGGGCCGCGTTGGAGCGCCTCGGCTAACCGTCATTGCGAGCCCAGCGAAGCAATCCAGAAGCGGACTGGATTGCAGCGTCGCCTCCGGCTCCTCGCAATGACAATCGGCGATTAAGTCTCGCGCGGCGCCGCCACCGTCACTGCTTGCGGCACCGCCCACGCGTCGAACGGCGTTTCTGGCCCCAGCTCACCGTCTATCGACACCCGCATGCGCGGTTTGGTGTCGATTCTCAGACGCGCTGCCCTGAATTCGCGGACCGCGTCGTGACGCGACGAATGCTTGAGCATGCTCGCGGCGTAGCTCCAGCCGAGCTTGAGCACGCTTCGCCCGGCGACCGCCTGGACGACGATCTCGCCGCTCTGCAGCTCGGCGCTCTCGATCAGCTCGACGCCGCCGTGGAAGCGGCCGTTGGCGATACGCGACTCGGTTGCCCATAGTCGATGTTTCCGGTGCCCATCGTCCACGGTTAGCCGGAACGCCTGGAAGTTCGCCGCCGACCAGCCGGCCCACAGCAGATAGCCGAGCCGGCCCAGGTACCGCTTGACGCTCTGCGGCACGCTTTCCGCGACGACCGGGGCCAGGCCCAGCGCCGCGTTGTTGAGGAAATAGTCGCCGTCGATCGCGCCGAGGTCGATCCGGCGCGGCTCCCCGTTGGCGATGACGTCGACCGCGCCATCGAGCTCGAGCGGGATGTTCAGCGTGCGCGCAAAGCTGTTGGCGGTCCCCAGCGGCAACAAAGCGAAAACCGCGTCCTTGCCCAGGAAATGGTCGACCGCCTCGGACAGCGTTCCGTCGCCGCCGCCGACGATCACCATCGGCGCGCGGTCGACGGCGGAACGGACTTCGCCGGGCAGTGCGTCTGGTTCGTCGACCGAGCGGGCATCGATCAGCTCGATGCCGGCGGCGACCAGCTTCTCACGCGCCGGCTCGAACGCCTCCGCTCCGTTCCGGCTCGCGGTGTTGACGATGAGAATCGCCTGTTTTGGAAGCGCGCCGCGGTTCGCCATGTGCCGCTAAGCGGCGGCGCATGTATTTGGGTTCCCGCGGCGTTGAGGCTAGAGGCGCGCGCATGTCCGCTTCCTTTCCCTACCTGCGCATGCGCCGCGGCCGCTCGAGCCCGTGGATGCGCGCCATGCTTGCCGAACACCGCCTGCACCCGAGCGATTTCATCTGGCCTTTGTTCATCTGCGAGGGCCGCGACGGCGAGGAGCCTATTGGCTCGCTGCCGGGGGTTAGCCGGTGGAGCATCGATCGCATCGGGGCGAAGGCGCGGGAAGCGGCAGCGCTGGGCATCCCCTGCGTCGCGCTCTTCCCCAACACGCCCGAAGCGCTGCGCACCGAGCGCGCCGAAGAAGCGCTCAACCCTGACAATCTGATTTGCCGGGCAATCAAGGCGATCAAGGACGCGGCGCCCGAGGTCGGGGTGCTGACCGACGTCGCGCTCGACCCCTATACGGCGCATGGACACGACGGTGTCATCGACGAGCTCGGCAACGTCATCAACGACGATACGGTGGGCATCTTGGCCGAACAGGCGCTGGTGCAGGCGGCCGCCGGCGCGGACATCGTCGCCCCCTCGGACATGATGGACGGCCGCGTGGCGGCGATCCGCGAGGCGCTCGAGCGCGAGGGCCACCAGAATGTCGCGATCATGGCCTATGCTGCGAAATATGCCTCGGCCTTCTACGGCCCGTTCCGCGATGCGGTTGGCTCGCGTGGGCGGCTGAAGGGCGACAAGCGCGGTTACCAGATGGACCCGGCAAACATCGAGGAAGCGCTGCGCGAGGTCGAGCTCGACCTCGCCGAGGGCGCCGACTTCGTGATGGTCAAGCCTGGCTTGCCCTATCTCGACGTCGTCGCGCGGGTGAAGGACGCGTTCGGGGTGCCGACCTTCGCCTACCAGGTGAGCGGCGAGTATGCGATGATCGAGCATGCCGCGGCGGCCGGCGCGGGCGAGCGCGATGCGCTAATCCTTGAGACATTGCTGGCGTTTAAGCGGTCCGGCGCGACCGGCGTTCTTACCTACCACGCGCTCGACGCCGCGCGCCTGATCGGTGGATGATATTCGACTGCTGATCGCCGCAGCCTGACGCTACCAGCGGCGATTGGCCTTCTTGCGAGCTTCGTTCGGATCACCGGGCTGGGACGAGGGTGCCGCGTCGCTGCCGTTCATCGCCAGGAAGCTGCGCACGGCCTCGGCGGAGATCGCCCGGCCGAACAGCCAGCCCTGCGCTTCCGAGCAGCCGAAATCGGCGAGCGCGTTGCGAATTTGCTCGGATTCGACGCCTTCGGCGGTGATCGGTACGTCCAGATTATGGCCGAGCCCCGCGATGGTGCTGACGATTGCGGCGGTCTGCTCGCTCTTGACGATGGTCGTGATGAAGCTCTTGTCGATCTTGATGCGGTCGAGGGGCAGCCGGTTGACTTGCGCGAGGCTCGCATAGCCGGTGCCGAAATCGTCGAGCGAGATGCTGACGCCGACGTTCTTGAGGCTGCGGATGATGGTCAGCACCTGGTCGCGGTCTTCGAGCAGCGAACCCTCGGTGATCTCGACTTCGAGCCGGTTGGCCGGGAAACCCGAGATTCGGAGCAGCCGCAGGATCTGCTCGGCCAGGGTCGGGTCGCGGAATTGCACCGGGGAAATGTTGACGGCGAGCTTGAGGTGCGCCGGCCAACCGCGTGCTTCTTTAAGTGCTTGCTCCAGCACGGTCAGTGTCAACGGGCCGATGAGCCCGGTACGCTCGGCGGTGTCGATGAAGGCCTCGGCCTCCTGCAGTCCGCGGCCCGGCGAGCGCCACCGGGCGAGTGTCTCGAAGCCGATGATCTGTCGGCTGTTCAGATCGACCAGAGGTTGGAAGAAGGGGACGAACTCGCCCGCCTTAATGCCGGTGCGAATATCTTCCTCGAGCTTCAGCCGATCGGTGAGCTCGCGTTCCAGCTCGGCGTCGAACCAGGCGATGGCATTCCGCCCGCCGCGCTTGGCCGCATAGAGCGCGACGTCGCTGCGGCGAAGCACCGTTTCGTCGTCATTGCATGAAGGCAGGCGGGCGAGGCCGATTGAGGCCGTAACCAGGATTTCCGACCCCTCGACGAACATTGGCGTCGCGAGGGTCGAACGGACCTTCTCGGCAATGGCTTCGGCCGCGCCATCATCGGTGGCCGGGAGCAGCACCGCGAACTCGTCGCCACCGGTGCGCGCGCAGCAAGCACCGGCCGGCGCGGATTTTTGGAGGATCTCGGCTAGTCGCAGCAGAACCTTGTCGCCGGCGAGGTGACCGTGGAGGTCGTTGAGGCGCTTGAAATGATCGAGATCGAGCACGAGGAAAACCCCGCCGACTCCCGTCTCCAGCGTTTCACCGAGCGAGCGCATTAGCTCGCGCCGGTTGGCAAGGCCGGTGCCGGGATCGGTGTTGGCGTTGCTCTGTGCAAGCCGCTCAGCCGCCTCATAGGCCTCGAGCGCTTCCTTGAGGTCCTTCGAGCGCCGCCAGCCGAACAGGATAATCGCGATGTTGAGCAGGAAGGCGACCTTTAGGGTGCTCGCCGAATCCGGCAGTCCGTCGCCGAACACGGCCGCCGGCAGGACCTGGCTGCCCAGCGCGACAAACAGCAGCACCGCCGCGAGCGTCGCGCACGTGCTAATGACATGGCTGCCCGCGAGGCGGACGGTTTTGCTTTGGACCTTACGCAATTGAGATAAATCCACTCTTTGCCCCGCGCGCTTATGACGCGAAGAAGTGAATATTATCCTACGTTAGAATGCGCTGATCAGCGGTCCGCGGCCGCGAGCCGTTCCTCGACCAGCCGCAGCGCCTCGGCGACCGCTTCTTCGGGGCCGAGATCGCTGGTGTCGAGCAGGATCGCGTCGGACGCGGGCTTCAGCGGCGCAACTGCGCGTCCGGTATCACGCGCATCGCGGGCGCGGATGTCGGCGAGCACGTCGTCGTAATGCGCGGTCATGTCGCGCTGGGCGAGCTCCTTCAGCCGCCGCTGGGCCCGGACCTCGGGCGAAGCGGTGACGAACAGCTTCACCTGCGCGCCCGGCGCGATCACCGTACCGATGTCGCGGCCGTCGAGCACGGCGCCGCCGTCCTGCCGAGCGAAATCCTGCTGCCGCGCGAGCAGCGCAGTCCGGACCGAGGGATAAGCCGAAATCATCGACGCGATCTTCGAAACTGGTTCGCTTCTGAGCTCGGCGTCGGCGGAATCGAAGCCGAGGTCGTCGCACGCTCGCAATGCCTCGAATTCATTGCCGGCATCGCCGCCCCAGCGCCACAGATTGAGCGCCACCACGCGGTAGAGCAGCCCGGTATCCATGTGCGGCAGGCCGAAGCGCTCCGCGAGCGCGCGCGCGATGGTGCCCTTCCCGCTCGCCGCGGGACCGTCGACGGCGATGACCGGCGCCAGGCGCAGCTTGTCTTTCAGGATCGAATCCTCGGCCAAGGACGGCCGCTTTGACAGGGGCATATGCCTATGGCAAGGCGCCGCGCCGAACGCGGCGCCATGCGCCCGGCCGACGATATTCTACTGGAGTTGAAACCCTCATGGTGAAGCCCGAATGGGGCGCCAAGCGCACTTGCCCCAAGTGCTCGACCCGTTTTTACGATCTTGGCAAGGATGATCCCGTCCACTGCATCGAGTGCGGCACCGATTTTGTGCCTGAGCCGGTGCTGAAGTCGAAGCAGCCGCTGGCGTTCGAAGCCGCACCCGTGGCGGCCAAGGAGCCTGTGGCCGACCCCGAGCTCGAGGCCGAGGATCTCGCGGTCGACGAGGACGCCGAAGTCAGCGCCGATGAGGAAGTCGACCTCGAAACCGGTGACGACGATCTCGGCGTCGAAACCGCGAGCGACGAGGACGATAGTTGAGCGCCTTAAGGCTGGGGAAAGCCCGGCCGCGATATTCCCCCTTTTCCAGCGGGGGAAAGTTCGCCTAAGGGCGCGAGGACGTGGGGCCGTAGCTCAGCTGGGAGAGCGTCGCAATGGCATTGCGAAGGTCAGGGGTTCGATCCCCCTCGGCTCCACCACCTTTTTTCTTTCAAGCGCCGCCCTTCGATACTAGCGGCGCGCTTGCCCTCCAAGCGCCTCTAAGCTAAGGCGCGCACCGTCCGGCGGGCGGCGATCCCCACCGGGCAGCCCGTCTTTGGCGAGCGCGTACGGTGAACCGGGAATGGCCGGCGCCGGAACGCGCTTTTTGTCATGGGGCTGCCCGCAGCGAAGCCGCAGGCAGGACGCCGTTTCGGGATGAGCCCGGGCCGGCAGTGCATTGAACCAGGTCCGCATGTTGGAGCCCCGCCATGGTGGCGCGGCGCGGCAGGCCGATTTGAACGTACGAGAGACCACGACTTTATGGCGACCACGACCTTCCCGACCCGCGACGATTTCGCGGCCCTTCTCAACGAAAGCCTCGGGGGCGAGAAC
>DATENV010000006.1:0-2724 GCA_035274805.1 Sphingomicrobium sp.
AAGGTATCGACGAGGACAAGCTGAAGGACATCGACAAGCGCATCCGCGCGCAAGTGGCCGAGGCGGCCGACTTCGCCGAGAGCTCGCCCGAGCCGCCGCCATCCGAGCTCTACACCGACGTGCTGGTTGGGAATTACTGATGCCGGTGGAGCTCAAGATGCCGGCTCTGTCCCCCACCATGGAGGAGGGCACGCTCGCCAAATGGCTGGTCAAGGAAGGCGATGACGTCAAGTCGGGGGATATCCTCGCCGAGATCGAGACCGACAAGGCGACGATGGAGTTCGAGGCGGTCGACGAAGGCAAGATCGCGAAGATCCTCGTGCCGGAAGGCACGGACGGCGTGAAGGTCGGCCAGCCAATCGCGCTGTTGGCCGGCGACGGCGAGCAGGTCACCGCCGAGGCTCCAGCGGCGACGGCGGCGCCCAAGCCGGCGATGAAGACCGAGCCATCGGTTCCCGCGCCCGAATCGCAGCAGGACGAAGCGACCCCGACGCCGCATCAGATGGAAACCGCGGCCCGCGACCTGGTCGAGGATGTCGCGGAAAACCCGGTCGACCCCGAAGTCCCCGAGGGGACGCCGGTGGTGACGCTGACCGTCCGCGAGGCGCTGCGCGACGCCATGGCGGAGGAAATGCGCAGGGACGAGCGCGTGTTCGTGATGGGCGAGGAGGTCGCCGAGTATCAGGGCGCCTACAAGGTCACCCAGAACCTGCTCCAGGAGTTCGGCCCGAAGCGCGTCGTCGACACGCCGATCACCGAATATGGCTTTGCCGGCCTCGGCACCGGCGCGGCGATGGGCGGCTTGAGGCCGATCGTCGAGTTCATGACCTTCAACTTCGCGATGCAGGCGATCGACCACATCATCAATTCGGCCGCGAAGACCAACTACATGTCGGGCGGGCAAATGCGCTGCCCGATCGTGTTCCGCGGGCCCAACGGCGCGGCGGCGCGCGTCGCCGCCCAGCACAGCCAGAATTACGCCAGCTGGTACGCGCACGTGCCCGGGTTGATCGTGATCTGCCCGTACAGCGCGGCCGACGCCAAGGGCCTGCTCAAGGCAGCGATCCGGACCGACGATCCGGTCGTATTCTTCGAAAACGAGCTGCTTTACGGCCAGCATTTCGACGTGCCGCAGCTCGACGATTATGTCCTGCCGATCGGCAAGGCGCGGATCGTCAGGCCCGGCAAGGACGTGACGATCGTCAGCTATTCGATCGGCGTTGGCGTCGCGCTCGAAGCGGCGCAGGAGTTGATGGCGCAGGGGATCAACGCCGAGGTGATCGACCTTCGGACGCTGCGGCCGCTGGACAAGGCGACGGTGCTGGAAAGCCTCAAGCGCACCAACCGCATGGTCGTGGTCGAAGAAGGCTGGCCGATCTGTTCGATCGCTTCCGAAATCATCTCCATCGCGATGACCGAAGGCTTCGACGATCTCGATGCGCCGGTGCTCCGGGTGACCGACGTCGATGTCCCGCTGCCCTATGCCGCGAACCTCGAGAAGCTGGCGCTGATCAAGGCGGCGGAGGTGGTGGAGGCGGTGAAAGCGGTCACCTATCGCTGAGCGCAGGCTCGACCACGACCGCGAGGTCGCGCTCGAGCAGCTGCCGTCCGCGATCAGGCCGGCGTTTTCCGCATTGTGGAAGCTAGATCTCGCCTTTGCCGACGTCGTTGCAACGTCGACCGACCCGCGGCTCGGCGCAATCCGCCTGGCCTGGTGGCGCGAGCGGCTGGAGGAGCTGGACGAGGGGGCGGTAACGCCCGCGGAGCCGCGATTGCAGGCGGTTATTACGGAGCTTTTGCCACGCGGCGTGAGCGGGAAGTCGCTGTCCGGCCTCGAAGACGCGTGGCTGCCGTTGCTGGACCCGTTTCCGTGGGGCAAGGCAGTTGCCGAAGGCCTGAAGCTGCGCGGGCGCATCCTGTTCGGAATCGGCGCCCAGCTGCTTGGCGGCGATCCCGCCGACGCCGAAGCGGCTGGAGCGTTCTGGTCGCTTGCCGACGGCGCTCAACATTGCACCGACAAGGCCTCGAGCGACATGTTGACGCACGAGGCGAAGCTTTCGCGGCGCGAGCTTCGAGGCAAGCTGCCCAGAGAGGTGCGGCCGCTGACGGTGCTCGCCGCTGTAGCTGCCGCGGATGTGCACGCAGGAAACGGCCTTGCGCGGCTGGTGGCGGCCGTTCGGCACCGGCTGTTTGGAACTTTTCCCCGGAGTTGACAGAAACCGCTCCACTCCGGAGGGTGCGGCGGTGCCGAATCTCCTCGCGAAGGAGATTTCGCCATGCTGCGTTTCTTCGCCGGCGTCGCCGCCTGCTTCCTGCTGATGACCGGCGCATTCCTGATGTGGCAATCGCGTGCCGAGAAGGGGCCCGGACTTCCCGAGGCGCCGCCGGCTCGTTCGACCGGCCTGTTCGATTCCAATCAGCCTCTCCGGGCGCCCGAAGCCAGTGCGAAGACCCGCGAGGAGCGGCGCTTCGGCCGCTACGACAAGAACAAGGACGGCAAGGTCCAGGCCGAGGAATATCTGGCTGCGCGCCACCGCAACTTCGACAAGCTCGACGTCGACCGCAACGGCGCGCTCAGCTTCCAGGAATATGCGGTGAAGGGGATTGAGAAATTCAATTCGGCCGGGGGGCGGAAGGGATGGCTCTCCGCGGCGGAATTCGTCGCCACCGCACCGCCGCCGCCGAAGCGGAAGGCGAGCTGCAGTTGCGGGCGGGTGGAACCGG
>DATENV010000007.1:0-2840 GCA_035274805.1 Sphingomicrobium sp.
ACTTCCAGAACCCCGACATCGCCGCCGCGCTCGGAGAATATGCCGGGGCGTTCGCAGCGCGTTATCCTTGGGTCCGCTTCTACACCCCGGTCAATGAAATGTACGTCTGCGCGCGGATGAGCGCGCTCGACGGGGTGTGGAACGAGCAGCGCCGCGACGACCGATCGTTCGTCACCGCCGCATTCAACCTCGCCGGCGCGTCCGTGGCGATGGCCGAGACGATCCTCGCGGTCCGGCCGGACGCGATCTTCATCAACAGCGAAAGCAGCGAATTCTACCAGCCCTGCTGCCCCGAAGAGGAAATCGTCGAGCGGGCGCGCCTCGAGAACGAGCGTCGCTTCCTGCCGCTCGACCTGATCTACGCCCATGAAGTCAGCGACCGCATGCTCGACCGGCTCCGCGAGCAGGGACGTGAGCAGGATTACCGCCGCTTCCTGACGCGCGAGGTGCCGCGCCGCTCGGTCCTGGGCGTCGATTATTACGAATGGAACGAGAAACTGATCGACCGCGACGGCACCCCGCGCGCACTCGGCGATCTGTTCGGCTGGTACGTCATCGCCAACCAATATTGGCACCGGTACCGGCGCACGATGATGCACACCGAGACCAACCGCGTCGACGCATCGGACGCGCCGCGCTGGCTGTGGCGGCAGTGGCACAACGTCCAGCTGCTGCGCGAGTCGGGCGTGCCGCTGATCGGCTTCACCTGGTACAGCCTGATCGACCAGCTCGACTGGAGCATCGCGCTGCGGGAAGCCGAGGGGAAGGTCGACCCCGTCGGCCTGTTCGACCTCAATCGCGACCCGCGCCCGGTCGGGCTGTCCTACCGCCACCTGATCGACATGCACCGCAACCAACCCGAGTACCGCGAGTGCGCGGCGCTCAAGGAGCTGCTGAGCTGATGGCGAGCTTCCTTGGCGCGCACGGCTACGATCCTGGACCGACCCAGCGGCCGATCCTCGCCGGGCTGATCAGCGGCCTCCTCGCGACCGCGCCCGCAATCGCGCTGCTCCACGCGTTCGGCTCGCTCGAGGTGGAAGCGCGCATCCTCGGGCTGCCGGTGGCGGCAACGCTCGCCGCGGGCGCGCTCGTCATGGCCGTCGCCGGCGCGGTTTATGCGCGGCTGTTCGGCCGCGCTGCAAACGACCGTCGCGGCGGGTGGCTGTTCGGCATGGCGTTCGGCTTCCTGCTGTGGACCGCGGGCGCGGTGCTCGTCCTGCCGCTGGTCAGCGGCGGAAAGGCGCCGGCGGGCGAGGCCGCGCTCGGCCTGTTCGTGTCGCTGGTTGCCTGGGGCGCGTCGATCGGCGCGCTGCTGCCGTTCGTCCATCGCCCGCTGCACAAGTCGATCGAGTCGGAATCGCGGCGGACTTCGAGCGGCCCCGCGGGCAAGCTGCCGCGCGCGATGCGATGAAAGGTCGCTGCTTCTCCCCCATGAACCAAATCCACAGGATTTTGGTTGACCGGCAATTTACCTGCTTGCGTCTTTTCGCGGTTGAGGCACTATAGCTGGTAGCGATCGAGGGGGAACACTCAATTACTGGTGTTTCGGCGCCGGAATGCCTATATTCCGGTGACGGGATAACTCGTCCCCGCTTTCCACAGGCGGCGGCGGTGAAAAGTCCCTTGAGAGCGCGAAAAACGGCTAGGGTGCCGCGATGGCTCCGAGTCGAACAAGTCAGGAACAAACGGTCCTCGACCGGACCGATGAAGGACGGGGTAGCGCGATGGATTTCTCGACCGGCTCAGCAGTACCGACCGACGACGTTTCGACCACCGCCAACGGATCGAAGGCGGTCCATGCTCCCAAGTTCGACGTCAAGACCGACGCCAAGCGCGACGAGCTGCTGACCGAGTTCGGCAAGGACACGCTCAAGGACCGCTATTTGCTCCCGGGCGAGGGCTACCAGGATTTGTTCGCGCGGGTCGCAGCGGCTTATTCGGACGACGCCGAGCACGCCCAGCGCGTCTACGACTACATCTCCAAATTGTGGTTCATGCCGGCGACGCCGGTGCTGTCCAACGGCGGCACCGGGCGCGGGCTGCCGATCAGCTGCTATCTCAACAGCGTCGACGACAGCCTTCAGGCGATCACCGAGATCTGGAACGAGAATGTCTGGCTGGCGTCCAAGGGCGGCGGCATCGGCACCTATTGGGGCCGCGTGCGCGGCATCGGTGAGCCGGTCGGGCTCAACGGCAAGACCAGCGGCATCATCCCGTTCGTCCGGGTGATGGACAGCCTGACGCTGGCGATCAGCCAGGGCTCGCTGCGGCGCGGCTCGGCCGCGGTCTATCTCGACATCGCCCATCCGGAGATCGAGGAGTTCCTCGAGATCAGGAAGCCGAGCGGCGACTTCAACCGCAAGGCCCTCAACCTGCACCACGGCGTGCTGGTCACCGACGAGTTCATGGAAGCGGTGCGCGAGGGCGCCGAGTTCATCCTCCGCAGCCCGAAGGACGGCTCCGAGCGCGGCAAGGTCGACGCCCGCTCATTGTTCCAGAAGCTGGTCGAGACCCGGCTTGCGACCGGCGAGCCGTACATCATCTTCATCGACGCGGTGAACAAGGCGATGCCCAAGCATCACCGCGACCTCGGCCTCAAGGTTTCCACTTCCAACCTCTGCTCGGAAATCACGCTGCCGACCGGCCGCGACCATTTGGGCGCGGACCGCACCGCGGTGTGCTGCCTTAGCTCGCTCAACCTCGAAACCTGGGATGAGTGGCACAAGGACAAGCGGTTCATCGAGGACGTGATGCGCTTCCTCGACAATGTGCTGCAGGACTATATCGACCGAGCGCCGGACGAAATGGCGCGGGCGAAATATTCGGCGGCACGCGAACGG
>DATENV010000008.1:0-4755 GCA_035274805.1 Sphingomicrobium sp.
TACCGATGCGGGTTTCTATCTTAGGATCCTCGGCGAAATCGACGCCGGTCTGATCGGTCGATCCGATCTCGAACAGCAATGGCTCTTCGAGCATCAGCGCGCGGTTTCCGGTCGCGGTTACGCTATCCCCTTGCTCATTGAGCGGCGCCGACGGCCGCCAGCCCGAAGGATTGACGGTCATTGCACCACCTCCTTCAACCCGGCTTCCAGGGCGGCAATGTCCTCGTCGGTCGCGGTTTCGGTCACGGCGACGACGAGCCCGTTCTGAAGTCCCTCGGCACCTGGATAGACACGTCCAAGCGAGACGCCGCCAAGGATTCCGCGCTCGACTAGAGCGTGGACCGCAGGGCGCGCCTCGACCGGCAGCTGCAACGTGAATTCGTTGAAGAAACTGTCGTTGACCAGGCTGACCCCTGGGATTGACGCCAATCGCGCCGCCGCCTCGCACGCGCGCGCGTGATTCAAGGAAGCGAGCTGGCGCAGGCCTTTTTCACCGAGCAGCGTCAGGTGCGCGGTGAAGGCGAGCGCGCACAGCACGGAGCTGGTGCAGATGTTCGATGTCGCCTTCTCACGCCGGATGTGCTGCTCCCGCGTCGACAGCGTCAGCACGAAGCCGCGCTTGCCCTCGGCGTCGACGGTTTCGCCGGCGAGCCGGCCCGGCATTTGCCGGACGTGCTTCTCGCGGCAGGCGAACAAGCCGACATACGGCCCGCCGAACTGCAGCCCGACGCCGATGGACTGGCCTTCGCCGACCACGATGTCGGCGCCCATCTCGCCGGGCGACCTGATCAGGCCGAGCGCGACGGGTTCCGTCACCACGGCGATCAGGAGGGCGCCCGCGGCATGGGCGGCTTCGGCGACCGGTGTCAGGTCGGTGATCCGGCCGAGGATATCGGGATATTGGACGACCACCGCGCTGGTTTCGTCGTCGATCGCCGCGACCAGGCCCTCGGCGTCGGTTTCGGCCGTGAACCCGGGAAGCGAGGTCGCGAGATCGTCCTCGGTGAACTTCGCCATCGTCTTGGCAACGCTGACATAATGCGGATGGACCCCCGACGAGATGATCGTCCTGTCGCGCCGGGTGATGCGGTGCGCCATCGAGATCGCTTCCCACATCGCGGTCGAGCCGTCGTACATCGACGCGTTGGCGACCTCGCAGCCGAACAAACGTGCGACCTGCGTCTGGAACTCGAACATCATCTGCAGCGTGCCCTGCGCGATTTCGGGCTGATAGGGCGTGTAGCTGGTGAGGAACTCGCCGCGCTGGATGATATGGTCGACGCTCGCCGGGATGTGGTGCCGGTACGCGCCGCAGCCGAGGAAGAACGGCACGTCTCCAGCCACCATGTTCTTGCGCGACAGCGCCGTCATGTGTCGCTCGACCGCCATTTCGGACGCGTGCATCGGCAGGCCGTGGATCGGGCCTTTGAGCCGCGCTTCCTCTGGCACGTCCTTGAACAATTCCTCGACGGAAGCAGCGCCGATCACGCGCAGCATCTCGCCGCGGTCGGCGTCGGAAAGGGGAAGATACCTCACTGCGATTCTTCTTTCGTCACCCCCGCCAAAGCGGGGGTCCCGCTTCCTTTCAGGGCACTAGAACAAGCGGGATTCCCGCTTGCGCGGGAATGACGGTTGGCAATCATGCGGGCTTCCTCATGATGAAGCGGAGGCGGACATAGTCAGCAATGTTCGATCCGACGCGGTCGGCGACCGCGGCGCCGATCTCGGCCCTTTCGCTATCGGGGACTTGCGCGCGGTCGAGCCAGCCGCGCCGGAAGGTCGTGACCCATTCGGCGACGCCATGCTCGATCGGCGTCGGCCGCTCGATCAGCCGCGCGTCGATCTGCCGGAAGCCGGCCGCCTCGTAGACCGCGGCGAATTCGTCCGGCGAAGCGTACCAGTTGCTCGCCTCGACCGGCGGGGCGTAGCCGCGGATGATCAATTCTTCGTCGAGCGCCTCGCGCAGCTTCGCGAGGTTGCCTTCCCCGCCCATCTCGCCGGCGAAACGCCCGCCGCCCCTGAGCGCGCGGAAGATCGCGCGGGCCGCCTGCTCCTTGTGCAAGACCCAGTGCAGCGTCGCGTTGGAAAATGCCGCGTCGAATTCGGCGAAGAACTGCATGTCCTCGGCGGGCAATTGCAGGGCGTCGACCCCCTTCGCGCGCGCTGCAGCGATCATCTCGGGCGAATTGTCGATGCCGAGCACGGTCGCCCCGCGTTCGAGAATTTTCCTGGTCAGCGTGCCCTCGCCGCAGCCGACGTCGAGGATCCTCTCGCCCGGCTGCGGGTCGAGCAGGTCGAGCGCAGCCACCCCGAGCTCGGCGACGAACGCGCCGACCCTGGCGTAATCGGCGGCATCCCACTTGCTGGTAGAGATTGCGGCGTGGCTCAAAGCGCCTTCACCCAAGCGCGGTAAGCGTTCTCGTCCATGAGGCCCTCAAGTTCCTGCGGATTGAGCAGCTTCAGCTTGAAGAACCAGCCCTCGCCTTCGGGGTCGCTGTTGATCAGCGCGGGATCGTCAGCGACCTTCTGGTTGCCTTCGGTAACCACGCCCGAGACCGGTGCATAGACGTCGGAAGCGGCTTTGACCGATTCGACCACCGCGGCTTCCTGTCCCTTGCTGACCTGACGCCCGGCCTCGGGCACCTCGGCGAAGACGATGTCGCCGAGCTGTTCCTGGGCGTGATTGGAAATGCCGATGGTCGCGGTGTTGCCCTCGACCCGGATCCATTCGTGCTCCTTGGTGAAATAGAGGCTCATGCGGAAGCTCCCTTGCGGTGATAGCGGTGCGGAACGAAGGGCATCGTGGTGACGCGAGCGTCGAACAGCTTGCCGCGCTGCTCCAGCTTCAGAGCGGTGCCGGGTTCGGCAAGATGGCTCGCGACATAGCCCATCGCGATCGGCCGCTGCAGCGACGGCGAGAAGCCGCCGCTGGTGATCTTGCCGACCTCATTGCCCTCGCCGTCGAGCACCAGCGCGCCTTCCCGCACCGGCTGGCGCCCGTCGATCTCGAAACCGACGCGCTTCTGCGGCGGTCCGTTCTCGAGCTCGGCGAGAATCCGCAGTGCTCCCGCGAAGCCGCCTTCGGCACGGCGGCGCTTGTTGATCGCAAAGGTGAGCCCGGCCATCACCGGTGTCGTCCCCCTGTCGAGGTCGTGGCCGTATAGAGGCAGCCCCGCTTCGAGGCGCAGCGAATCGCGTGCCCCCAGGCCGATCGGCTTGGCGAGCTCGTGAGCAACAATCGCGTCGGCGAGTGCAGGCGCGGCGGTCGCGGGAACCGAAATCTCGAACCCGTCTTCGCCGGTATAGCCGGAGCGGCTGATCCACAGGTTGTGACCGTTCCAGTGGAACGGCCCGCCCTGCATGAAGCTGAGTTGGCTGACGCCTGGAACGATCGTCTCCAGCACTTCGGCGGCGCGAGGGCCTTGCAGGGCGAGCAGCGCCTGCTCCCTCATGTGATCGACAACGACGTCGCCCGGTAGGCGCGCTTCCAGGACGGCGATGTCGCCGTGCTTGGTCGCGCCGTTGACGACCACGTAGAAATCATCGCCGCGACGCGTCGCCATCAAATCGTCGATGATCCCGCCGTCATCGTCGAGCAGCAGCGAATATTTGGGTTTCATGTCAGGAGCGGCCTGGAAGTCGCCGGGCATCAGCGTCTCCAGCGCTACATCGACGCTGTGGCCGTGGATCAGCAACTGGCCCATGTGGCTGACGTCGAACAGGCCGGCATTCTTGCGCGTCCACCGATGCTCGGCGATGATGCCTTCGTACTGGACCGGCATTTCGTAGCCGGCAAACGGCACCATCCGGCCGCCGTGATCGCGGTGCCAGCCGTCGAGAGGGAGTTTGCCGAGCTGCTCGGCCTCGGCCCCCGCGCCGCCCTGAGGGTCGCCGCTGTACGGCGTTCCCCGCGCCTGCGTCTCGTCGGTCGGACCGTTGTGGGTTTCCCGGTTCATTCTGGCCTGCTCATTCGAAGCGCTCCGGCAAAGGGTGCGACCGCCGGCGCCCGGTTCACGAGCGCCTTGGCTGCCGCCCCCGTCTGTCCCTAGCGCCTGAGAGCTTTGCCCCTTCGGCGGCCCCGGACCTGAAGCCGGAGCTCTTTCCAGACTGTCAGGCGCGCGCGGTCCTCGATGCCTGAGAGATTCCGGGGGCGGTTGCTCCTTCGGCGCCGCACTTGCGTGCGAACTCTCCCGCGCGGCCACTCCGGAAGCTCACGCCCCGGCGACGCCGCGTGCCTTGGCCGCGCCCGGAACCGGAGTCAACGCAAGTTGCGGTGAGAATCTAGCGGGTTGCGTTGTACTTCAGCTGGTCCTGGGTGAGCTGGAAGCCGACCAGGTGCTCGAACGTCGCTTCGGCGACGGCGGCGCGGACGCCCGGGTCAGCCAGTGGATCGATCGCCGCGTCGGCCTCACCGGCCTTGCGCGGGCGCGTGAGGATCGCGCGGACATTGGCGGGAAGCGTCGCGGCCGACCGATTGACCCGGATCGTCGCCTGCGCCCTTGTGTAGGCGTGCTGGCTGCCGGCCGGGAAATTGAGCGCGACCGCCCCAACCTGCTTGGCGGCGATCGTCGCGCCGCCGCGCAGCGCGACGTCGAAATATGGCAGGATCACCTGGCGGGCAGGACCGGCATCGCGGCGCAGCGCCGTGACGGTGAAGGTGACGGTCGAGACAACGTCGCTGCCGGCGGTCTGGCAAGTGGCGCGGAGCTGGCTGATCGACGCCGTCACGTCGATCGCGCGCGCGTCGGTGCTGCC
>DATENV010000009.1:0-2976 GCA_035274805.1 Sphingomicrobium sp.
GTCCTTGGTCATGTCAGGGACGAGCCGAAGATCTAGCTTGGCCTCCGCGCGCCCCGGAAGAACCGTCTTGCCGCCCGGGCCCATGTAGCCGCTGACCAGGCCCTGGATGTTGACCGTCGGCTGGGAGGCAAGCCGGTACGAGGCGGTCAGATAGTCCTCGTTCTTGTACCAATGCTTGATCCCAAGCACCTTCATGTCATCGGCCTCGTTCGAAGCGGCGACGTCGGCGGCGATCAGCTCCTTCTGGCGAGCCGTCAGCGGCTTCACATGCTCGAACCAGCCGTCAATCGCCGGCGTCTGCCCATCCTCGGACACCAAGGTGTTGAGCGCCTTGATCAGGTGCCACACCGGGCTGTCGACATTGGCCTTGAGGCTAGAATGGATATCCTTGGCGGGACCCCGGCCCCATTTCGCGCCGCTCGCGATCAACTGGACCTCGATTACGCCCTTGGCGCCAAGCGACAGCGACGTCGCGCCCTCGACCGACTGCGCCGCCGAGGGGATGATGACGCCAACGGCCTTGTCGAGCGCAGCGCGGACGTCGGGCTGGGTGACGATGTCGTGGAAATGAGTCGATCCGATCTCTTCCTCGCCCTCGGCGACGAGCACGAGGTTGACCGGCAGCTTCACGCCAGCATCCTTGAACGCATGCAGCGCGGCGAGAAAGGCGGTCTCCGGGCCCTTCTGGTTGACCGCGCCGCGACCGATCAGCGCTTTGCCCTCGCCGGCGCGGTCGACCAGCCGCCCCTCGAGCGGCGGCGACGACCATTCGGTGGGCTCGTAATGCTTCACGTCGTACATGAAGTAGACGGCGAGCGTCTTGGGCGCGCCGGCATCGAGCGTTGCGAACACGCCCGGAACGCCCGCAGTCGGCACCACCCGCGCTTGCTGGAAGCCCGCGTCGAGCGCCAGCTTGCGCATATATTCGGCGCCTTCGCGGTGGTTGATGTTCATGTTGGCGATGGTCGGCAGCTTGATCCAGTCGCGCAGTCGCTTGAGCGATGCGTCGTGGTTCGCCTTGATCGCCGCCGCGACCTTGTCGCGGCCCGGATCTCCGGGCGCTGCGGTTCCCGCAACCGCTCCGCAAAGCGCCGATAGGGCGACCGCCGTCCGAAAGTATGCCTTCATGTTTTCCCCCGTATCTGGAACGCCACCGCACTCTGGACTGGCTTCGAGCGGTCGTCCAGACGGACGCGATGCGCTACTTCCTCGACACCGAATATAACGGCTGGGGCGGCGCGCTGCTCAGTCTCGCGCTGGTGCCGGACGACGGCGAGGAGCTCTACCTGACGCTCGACTGGGAAGGCGCGCTCGAACCCTGGGTCGAGCGCTACGTCGTCCCCTATCTCGACATGGTCCCTGAGAGCCTGGTCTCGCCGCGCATGACCCGTGCCGACGCCGCCCGGACCATCTCGCATTATCTGGCCGGCGATCCGGAACCGCTGATTGTCGCCGACTGGCCGGAGGATCTCGCGCTGCTCAATGCGTTGCTCGTCACCGGCCCGGGAGTCATGGCCGAAGTGCCCGCGCTTCGTTTCCAGTTCCTACCGCTGAGCGGCTTCAGCACCGCGGCGAACAGCAAGGTCCCCCACAACGCGCTGCACGATGCGCGCGCGCTGCGCGATCACGTCCTAACGATCGAATGACTATTCGGCGGCGGTGCGCAGTGCGTTCGTCGCCCCGCGCTCGATCCACGTAAGATCGCCGAGCTTTAGTTCACGCCCATCATGCGAGAGGACGCAGATCTTGCGCACCGGCTTGCCGTCGCGGCGGTCGGCGAGTACGACGTTCATGCTGCCATAGCCCCATTCTTCGCCCCACTGGCGCAGTGCCAGGACGACTGGCAGCAGCCCTTCGCCCTTGGACGTCAGCGAGTAGATCACCCGCCGACCGTCCTCGGGATCGGGCTTCCGCTCGAGGATTTCGCCGGCCACCAGCTTCGACAGCCGGTCGGAGAGGATGTTGCGGGCGATCCCGAGGCCCGCCTGGAATTCCTCAAAATGCTTGAGGCCGTTGAGCGCCCCGCGCAGGATCAGGAACGCCCATTTTTCGCCGATCAGGCCGACCGCGGCAGGAAGCGGGCACGACAGCGCCGCCTGTCTGAACTCGTCGATGCCCGTCGTCAGCGTGTCGCCCGGCATAAGCACTTCTCTCCCCAGCCGAATCTCATCAGAGCACAAGTTCGTTGCGAAAAACAACTGCCCGAGGAGATGGTCGCCTTTCGCGCTTGCACAAAAGCGCCGCCCGCCCCCATCTTAGGCAGGTGCTGAGACAGTATGAGCTGGTCGAGAAAGTCCGCTCCTACGATCCCGATGCGGACGAGGGGCTGATCAACCGCGCCTACGTCTTCTCGATGAAGGCGCATGGCTCGCAGATGCGCGCCTCGGGCGATCCCTATTTCAGCCACCCGATCGAAGTCGCCGGCATCCTCACCGACCTCAAGCTCGACGACCAGACGATCGTCACCGCGATTCTCCACGATACGATCGAGGACACGCTGGCGACGCCCGAGGAAGTCGAAAAGCATTTCGGCAAGGACATCGCGCGGCTGGTCGACGGCGTCACCAAGCTCAGCAAGATCGAGGCGCAGAGCGAGAACGAGCGTGCCGCGGAGAACTTGCGCAAGTTCCTGCTCGCGCTCAGCGACGACATCCGTGTGCTGCTGGTCAAGCTCGCCGACCGGCTGCACAACATGCGCACGCTCCACCACATCCCGGCCGAGGACAAGCGCCACCGGATCGCCCGCGAGACGATGGATATCTACGCGCCGCTCGCCGAGCGGATCGGCATGTACGAGATGATGACCGAGATGCAGACGCTCGCGTTCAGGGAGCTGGAGCCGGACGCCTACGCCTCGATCACCCGGCGCCTTCAGCAGCTGCACGATCAGGGCGGCGACCTCGTCAACCGGATCGGCCTCGGGCTTCAGCTGTACCTCGCCGACAACGGCCTCGAGGCCGAGGTCACCGGCCGCCA
>DATENV010000010.1:0-3737 GCA_035274805.1 Sphingomicrobium sp.
CGGCCATGGCGCGGCTATAAGAGGCAAATGTCGCGGGAACACCCCTCCCCATGATGGGGAGGGGAAGGGGTGGGGTGATCGAGGACATAGAGCCCTTACGCCCGCAGGCATCTCCACCTGGCCTCCCCCATCGAGGGGGAGGAATCTAGAGCGCCAGCAAGCTGTCTCCGGTCAGCGCCAGGACCTCGGCGATGGTCTCCTCGAGCGAATGCGAGACCAGGTAGCGCGGCTGGAAAGCGTCGTGTCGATACGGGGTGTTGACCGCCCGCTCGACCGAGAAAGGCAGCCGTTCGACCTCGTCGCTTTCCAGGCTGAAGTGCGACTCGCCGAAGCTCGACGCCAGCCCGGCGCCGAGGATCTTGAGCTCCCCGTGCTCCCGGCAAAGCGCGAATTCGACGCTGTGCCAGTAGAGCCGCGCTGCGCGCTGGCCCTCGCCCGCGGCGATCGCGGCGACGCCGAGCTCGCCGACATGCCGCGCCATCTCGGCATAGTCGTGGTGCGCGAGCATCGGGATGTGGCCGAACAAATCGTGGAAGCAGTCCGGCGCCTCGAGATAGTCGAGCTGGTCGCGGCGGCGGATGAAATTGCCGACCGGGAACACCCGGTGCGCCAGCATCGCGAAGAAGACTTCGTCAGGCACCAGCCCGGGCACCGCGACCGTGCGCCAACCGGTCCGCGGCTCGAGGATGACGTTGAGCTCGGCGAGCTCGGGCACGCCCGGGTGCGACAGCCGCAGCAGGTCGATGCCGTCGAGGAAGGCCGACACCACGCGGCTGCCGAGCAGCTCGACCTGCCGCGCGAACAGCAGGTCCCATACTTCATGGTCCTCGCCGCTGAACGATTCCCAGCTTTGCGGGACGACATAATCCCGCCAATCCTCCCCTGCTTTCGCAGGGGAGGGGGTCCGCCCAAGGGGCGGTAGAGGGGCTGGTTTGCCATTGTCACTCAACATTTGTCTTTCCTCTTCACGGCAACAAAAAACCCGCCGAGCTGGCGCTGGCGGGTCGAGGTCGGTCGTCTGAAGCTTAGGCGCGCGTCAGCCGGTCCCAACCTCGTCGGGATAATAATAGCCGTTGAGCGCGAACCGGTTCATAGCGGTGTTATTCCATTCCTCGTCTGAACGATCAATGGCCGGCTTAGTTCGACGGCATCTGGTTCGACACGTTGTTGAACATCGTTTCGACCCTGTCGCCGAGGTTGATGAACGCCGCATAGGCCGCGATGGCGATCAGGCAGGCGACGAGCGCGAATTCGATCGCGTTCGCTCCCCGTTCGCACCGGAGAAGCATCGTTAACCTTCGCATACCACCCCCGCTTCCGCCCGATCGACATCCTCCTCTCCGTCCCCTGCCAATTCCTTGCGGGCGATGGTTAATGAGGCGCGCGATTTCGGGACTATTGGGACGCCACTCGTAAGCCTTTCAAAACGCCAGCATTTCACCTCGGCAGAAACCGCCCGGCCGCCTATGATCGGCGCTCGGTCAATGGATCCGGGGGAGGGATCGATGTTCGAGCAGACAGTTGGCGGAACGCTGCGCAATTTGGCGATTGGTCTGGTGCTCACGGCCGCGGTGGTCGGCGCCGGCTTCGCGCTCGCCTTTTCTTAAAATCCCACGGCAGAGGTGATTAGCCGCCTCCGGCGAGGCGGTTGATCGCCTCGGCGAGCTCCAGATCGCGTTCGGTCACGCTGCCGGCGTCATGGCTGGTCAGGCGAAAGTCGACGCGGTTCCACACGCTCGTGAACTCGGGGTGGTGATCGGCCTTTTCCGCGTGCAGCGCGACCCGGCTTAGGAAGCCGAACGCTTCGCTGAAGTCCTTGAACTTGAAGGTACGCACCAGCGCCTTACCGCCGTCTTCAAGCGACCATCCATCGGGTGCCTCCATGGGCTTTTCTCCTGTCCTACAGCGGGTCTCTCGGGTTACTCTCGCGGAGTGCGGTATGGCCAGCAGCGAGGGCGTCTAATTCGGCCGGAGCCTGCCCTTAAGGTCACGAAAAATGGCGACGCACCACGTGACTTTAGTGACCTTTAGCAGCCTCCGCCGCCTTGAAATGCCGTTCGCTCAAGCGCAGTTGAGCCGCGAAGGAGACTGAAATGGCCACGCAGGTCGCCGAGAAGGGTCCGTTGGGCCTCGAAAACCCGATGGGCACCGACGGGTTCGAATTCGTCGAATATACCGCGCCGGACATCGACCTGCTCCGCTCGCTGTTCACCAAAATGGGCTTTCCCGAGGTCGCCCGGCACAAGAGCAAGAACGTCACGCTGCACAAGCAGGGCGACTGCAACTTCATCATCAACGCCGAGCCCGGTTCCTACGCCGAGGAATATGCCAGAGCGCATGGCCCCAGCGCGTGCGCAATGGCCTTTCGGGTCAAGGACGCGGCCGCCGCGCATCAGCGCGCGCTCAAGCTCGGCGCAACCAACGTCGAGGTGAAGAAGGGCGACGGGGAGCTCGACATCCCGGCGATCGAGGGCATCGGCGGTTCGCGCCTGTTCTTCGTCGACCGCTACGGCGAGGGTTCCGGTGTTGGGGGCTCGATCTATGAGGTCGACTTCGACTTCCATCCCGACTGGCGGGAGCGGATGGAGCAGGCGGATTCCAAGCTCACCTACATCGACCATTTGACCCACAACGTGAACCGCGGGCGGATGGCGGTATGGGCCGATTTCTACGAGCGGCTCTTCAACTTTCGCGAGATCCGCTACTTCGACATCGAGGGCAAGCAGACCGGCCTGTTCTCCAAGGCGATGACCTCCCCCTGCGGCAAGATCCGCATCCCGCTGAACGAGAGCCAGGACGACAAGAGCCAGATCGAGGAGTTCCTGCGCGAGTATAAGGGCGAGGGCATCCAGCACATCGCGCTGGGCTCCTCCGACATCTACCAGTCGGTCGACATCATCCGCGCGCGAGGCATCCCCTTCCAGGACACGCCCGACACTTATTACGAGATGCTTCCCGAGCGCATCAAAGGCCATGAGGAGAGCCTCCCCGAGCTCGAGAAGCGCCGCATCCTGATGGACGGCGCGCCGACCGAGGGGCAGGGCCTGCTGCTGCAGATTTTCACCCAGAACGTGATCGGCCCGATCTTCTTCGAGATCATCCAGCGCAAGGGCAACGAGGGCTTCGGCGAGGGCAATTTCAAGGCACTGTTCGAGAGCATCGAGCTCGATCAGATGCGCCGCGGCGTCCTCTAAATCCTCCCCGGTACGGGGAGGGGGACCATGCGAAGCATGGTGGAGGGGCCCCGCCGCCGAGCAAGCACAAGGAGCTTATGACCGAAGCCTATATCTGCGACTATGTCCGAACGCCGATCGGCCGCTATGCCGGCGCGCTGAGTTCGGTTCGCGCCGACGATCTCGCCGCGATCCCGATCAAGGCGCTGGTCGACCGCAATCCGGGCGTCGACTGGGCCGAGCTCGACGACGTGATCCTCGGCTGCGCCAACCAGGCGGGCGAGGACAATCGCAACCTTGCGCGGATGGCGGGGCTGCTCGCGGGTCTTCCCGACAGCTCGGGCGGAGTGACGCTCAACCGCTTGTGCGGTTCGGGCCTCGACGCTGTGGCGATGGCGGCGCGCGCGATCCGCGGCGGCGAATCCGACCTGATCATCGCCGGCGGCAGCGAAAGCATGAGCCGCGCGCCCTTCGTGATGGCCAAGGCCACCACCGCGTTCGACCGCAATGCGGAGATATACGACACCACGATCGGCTGGCGCTTCGTCAACCCGAAGATGAAGG
>DATENV010000011.1:0-4150 GCA_035274805.1 Sphingomicrobium sp.
CGACCAGCACCCAGGAAGACCACTTGCCGGGTTTGCCGTTATCGAACTCGCGCATCAGTCGCAGCAGTCCCAAGGTTGCGACCGCAAAGCCGAAGACGAGAAGCGGATAGGGTCGTGCTTCCTGGCCGAGGAGTATGAGGACCGGCGAACAGGTGGCGAGAAAGCCTGCCGTCCCGGCGCGGAGCAGTGGCCTTCCGCTTGGGCTCAGCCGCTCATGCTCGAGCGCCGCGGCAATGATCACCGGGACGCTCATCGAGCCGAAGACAACTGACAGGCTGCGCAGCGCGAGGGCATCGTCGCCGAAGGCGCCTCGCCACAGCTTCAGCAGCGAATAATAGAACGGCGGGTGCGTCTCGAACGTAGGAGCCACGAACCAGAGATATCGCCAGCTCTGGCCGGAAAACCACGCGCTATAGGCTTCGTCCAGCCAAAGTGGCCGCATGACGAGCCCGACGGATCGGACCGCTAGTGCTAGTAATACGAGCGCAATGCCGAGCTGCATCCGCGTCGGCTTGAGGCGGGGGCGCGCGATCGATCGTTGCGCGAGCAGGGCTGACGACGCATCCATCTCGGCGCGCCGGTTACCGCAAGTTTGGTTAATAGCCTCTAATCAGCACGCGCAGCGTGCATGGACAACCGGGCCCGGCGCGATAGACAGGCCGGGTCTGGACGGTGGGGGCTGGGATCGCGCGGACCGCGACAGTCGAGGATGGCAAAAGCGGGTGGTGGGAGACGCGGACATGCGTCGTCCTGACCATTCTCGCGGCATGCGTGCCGCTCATCTACCCGCCGATCCCGCCGCTGGTCGATTTGCTCGGTCACATGGGGCGCTTCGCGGTCGAACTCGACCTTGACCGATCGCCATCGCTGCAAAACTATTATGCCTTTGACTGGGCGCCGATCGGCAATCTCGGCGTCGATTTGCTTGTCCGCCTTGTCGCGCCGGCCCTCGGTCTCGAAACGGCCGTTAAGCTAATCGTCATCGCCATCGCTGCGGTGACCGTTGCCGGCCTGCTGTGGATCGCGCGCGAAGCGCACGGGCGAATTCCGCCCACCGCTTATTTCGCCATTCCCTTCGTCTACGGCCATCCCTTTCTCTACGGCTTCGTCAATTTCGCACTGTCGATGGCGCTGGTCTTCGTGAGCTTCGGTCTATGGCTGCGGCTCGGCCGCCTGGGCAGAACGAAGCTACGCGCGGCGCTGTTCATGCCCATCTCGCTAATCATCTTTTTCACCCACGCCTTCGGCTGGGGCGTGCTCGGCCTCATGTGTTTCGCGACGGAGGCCGTGCGCAGGAAAGCCGGCGGCGCACCCTGGGTGCGCGCAATGGTCGATGCGGCGTTAGCGGCGTCCGTGATGGCGCTCCCGCTGGTGATCATGCTCGTCTGGCGGAGCGGCACCCAAGGGAGCGGCGCGGCCGGTTGGTTCGATTTGGAGGCCAAATTCGCCTGGATTCAAACGGCGCTCAGGGATCGATGGCGGTGGCTTGATGTGACATCGGTGCTCGCTGCGGTGCTGGTGCTGGCGCAGGCGCTGCGGAGCCCGCGCCACTCCTTCTCAATTGAGCTGGGCTATCCGGCGCTTGTCCTGCTCATCGTGTTCTTCCTTCTGCCGAGCCTTATCTTTGAATCGGCTTATGCCGATATGCGGCTCGTCCCCTACATTTTCGCGATTCTTCTGATCGCCGTTCGGACCGAGCCAGGCGCGCCGGCCGCGTACGCAGCGAAGATTGCCGTCCTGGCGATCGCTTTCGTGACGGCGCGGCTCGTCGCAAACACGATCAGCTTTGTCATGGCGGCCGAAGACCAACGGGCGAAGTCTGTCGCCGTCTCGCATGTTCCCGAAGGCGCGCGCGTCGCCACCTTCGTCCAGCTGCCGTGCGGCGGCGCATGGGCACTCCAGCGCAACAGCCATCTCGGCGCACTCGTGATCATTCGGCGCCAAGGCTTTTCCAATGATCAGTGGCTGACTCAGGCGCTCAATGTGATGGACATCCGATACCGCGATCCGGGCTATTATGCGGCGGACCCGTCGCAGTTCGTGCTGCCGAACGGGTGCAATGACGGGCTGCACCGCACCATTGACCAGACGCTCGCATCGTTTCCGCGCCGCGATTTCGATTATGTCTGGCTGATCGACCCACCGGCCTTCGATCCGCGGCTGATTGCTGGTCTCGACCCGGTCTGGGCCGGGCCTCGAACCACTCTCTACCGCATCCGCCACTGACGTCCTGGTTCGTTAACAGCTTATAATCCGCCGCTTCCCCGCATGGACAATATGGCTGGCCCCGCTAGGAGGCCGCGAGCAGTTCGTTGCAGGCGGTGGACGATGGGGGCTGAGGCCGCTCACGCGGTGGAGACGACCGAGGCGGCGCGTCCCTGGTGGGAACAGCGTTGGTTCCTCGCGCTCGTTGTCCTCGCGACGATGGTGCCGCTGCTCTACCCGCCGGTGCCGCCGCTGGTCGACCTGCTCGGGCATATGGGCCGCTACCGGGTCGAGCTCGACCTCGATCGCTCGCTTTGGCTCCAACGTTATTACGACTTTCACTGGGCGGCGATTGGCAACCTCGGCGTCGACCTGCTGGTCGTTCCGCTCGGCAGGCTGTTGGGGCTGGAGCTCGCCGTGAAGCTGATCGTGCTGGCGATTCCGCCCCTGACCGCCGCCGGCTTCCTGTGGGTTGCGCGCGAGGTCCACGGCCGTGTCCCGCCGACCGCCTTCTTTGCGCTGCCGTTCATCTACGGCTTCCCGTTCCTGTTCGGCTTCGTCAATTTCACTTTGTCGGTCGCGCTCGCATTCCTTGCTTTCGGGCTATGGCTGCGGCTCGGCCGGATCGAGCAGACGGTTCTGCGCGGCTGGCTGTTCGTGCCGATCTCGCTGATCGTCTTTTTCTGCCACACCTACGGTTGGGGCCTGCTCGGGCTGATGTGCTTCTCGGCCGACGCGGTGCGGCTCCACGATCGCGGGCGTTCGTGGTGGCGCGCGGGGCTCGAGGCCGCGATGCACACTTCAGTGATGGCACTGCCCATCGTCATCATGCTTGCCTGGCGCAGCGAGACGCACGGCGGGCAGACCTCGGCCTGGTTCGAATGGAAGATCAAGTGGCGGTGGCTCTATTCGGCGCTGCGCGACCGCTGGAAATGGTTCGACATCGGCTCGCTTGCCGGGGCGACGCTCGTGTTCCTGTTTGCCCTGGTCAGCCGCAAGCTGGCGCTGTCGCGCAACCTCGCCTTCTCGGCGATCGTGCTCGCGGTCTGCTTCGCGATGCTGCCGCGGATCATCTTCGGCTCCGCTTATGCCGACATGCGGCTGGTGCCCTATCTGGTCGCGGTCGGGCTGCTCGCGATCCGCTTTCGCGGCGCACCGGACCGGACCACGGCTCAGGTGCTTGCGGTGCTGGGGCTATTGTTCTTCGCAACGCGCACCGTTGCCAACACCATCAGCCTCGGCATGGCCGCGAAGGATCAGTCGGCGAAGCTCCAGGCGATCGACGCGATGCCCCGCGGCGCGCGCGTCATCAGCCTCGTCGGCATGCCCTGCCGCGAATATTGGCCGATGCTGCGCAACGGTCATCTGGGCGCGATGGTCATCGTTCGCCGCGAGGGATTCTCAAACGACCAGTGGGTGATCGAGGGCCTCAATCTGCTCGACCTCAAATATAAGCAGGCCGGCTATTTCGCCTCCGACCCGTCGCAGCTGGTGCGGCCGAACCAATGCCGCGACCTGCTGCATCGCCAGATCGACCAGTCGCTCGCGACCCTGCCGCGCGATGATTTCGACTATGTCTGGCTGATCGACGTGCCGCCGTACGATCCGTCGACCGTCGAGGACATGAGGGCGGTCTGGCGCGGACCGGGAAGCATCCTCTATCAGACGCGGCCATGACAGCGCTGTCGATCGTCGTCCCGTGCTTCAACGAGGAAGCTTGCCTCGCCGAGCTTCACCAGCGGCTGAGCGCCGCGGCGCGCATCGCGGTGGGTGAGGATCATGAGCTGGTGCTGATCAACGACGGCTCGCGCGACGGCAGCTGGCCGGTGATGCAGCGCCTCGCGGCCGCCGATCCGCATGTTGTCGCGGTCAACCTGTCGCGCAATCATGGTCACCAGCTCGCGCTCACCGCCGGCCTCGATCTCAGCCGCGGCGACACGATCCT
>DATENV010000012.1:0-7558 GCA_035274805.1 Sphingomicrobium sp.
CCTGCGCGTTGCGGCCTCGTCGCGCGATACGGCCCTGCGGGCAGCTCAGCGTCGCATGCAGGAAGCGCTCATCGCACCGGACTCGGCCGAAGAGCTGCGCGCGGCGGAGCTGGCGCGCAGCCCGCGCGACGACACCGGAACCGGCGATGATCCGCTCGCCGAGGTCGTGACCAGCGGGCACGGGCTCGACGCCGACGCCGGGGACTATCTCAAGGACTAGCCCGGTAGGTCAGCGTGAATGAAAAACCCCGCCGGAGCGATCCGGCGGGGTTCTTTTTTCACAGCTTGCGAACGGTCAGCAGTTGCCGCCGTGCATTGCATTCTCGGTGCAGCTCGCTGCCGAGTTCACGTCGGCGGCCGCGCCGCGGACAGTGTTGCACGCGCCAACCGCCAGGGCACCGCCAATTAGCAATGCCGTCACAACCTTACGAACCATGATCGCTCCTCCATTATGCGTCCGGAACGACCATGGCTAACGACAGTAATTTGTCTAGCTGCTTAACAAGGCGTGCTGCCGTTGATCGCATTTTCGGTGCAGTTCGCGACCGAGTTCACATCCTTGGCCGCGCCGCGCACCGTATTGCACGCGGCAAGAGCCAGCGCGGTACCGATCAAGAGCACAGTCGTCACTTTCTGGAACATGGTTCGTCCTCTCTTGCTGACGGCTGAAACAAACGCTGCGTTTCCGAAACGGCTCCATCGAGAATCGAATAAGTGGGCGCGAGCGCTCTTTCACACCGCAACGGGGGCCGAAATATGCGGGTGCGGCTCGTAATTCTCGAACACGAAGTCTTCCGGCTCGTAGCCGAAAAGCCCCTGCCCGCGGTCCTTGATCACCAGCTGCGGCAGAGGACGCGGTTCGCGGCTGAGCTGAAGGCGCGCCTGGTCGAGGTGGTTCGAGTAAAGATGACAATCTCCGCCTGTCCACACGAACACGCCGGGCTCGAGGCCGCATTCGCGCGCGAGCATGTGAGTCAGTAGGGCGTAGGAGGCGATGTTGAACGGAACGCCGAGGAAAATGTCGGCGCTGCGCTGGTAAAGCTGCAGGTTGAGCCGGCCCGCGGCGACCTGCGTCTGGAACAGGCAATGGCACGGCGCCAGCGCCATCCTGCCGATCTCCCCCGGGTTCCAGGCAGTCACGATCTGACGGCGGGAATGGGGGTCCTTGCGGATCAGCTCGACAAGGTTGGCGATCTGATCGACATGGCCGCCGTCCGCCGTTTCCCAGTCGCGCCACTGCTTGCCATAAACCGGGCCGAGGTCGCCATTCTCATCGGCCCATTCGTCCCAGATCCTGACGTGGCGGTCCTTCAGCCAGCGGATGTTGGTGTCGCCGCGAAGGAACCAGAGCAATTCGACGATGATCGAGCGCAGGTGAAGCTTCTTGGTCGTCAGCAGCGGGAAACCGGCGGCGAGGTCGAACCGCATCTGCGCGCCGAACCACGACAAAGTCCCCGTGCCGGTGCGATCCTGCTGCTCGACGCCCTCGTCGAGAATCCGCTGCATGAGGTCGAGATATTGGCGCATTGGGATACCCTAATCGCCCCTCAGCTCGCGTCCAAGGCCCATCCAAATTGATCCGTTTTGATAATTACCGAGTATTTTGGATGAAGTTGGATACCCGGCATCTGTGATCCTGCCCGTAGGGTCGTCCAATGCGGTATCAGCGTGCCGAACCCCCGCTGAAACTCGACGGGCTCGCGGCCGCGCGCGAGTTCTTCGCCGGCTGTCTGGCGGAAGAGGATCCGCTGCGCGAAAGCCTGTGGGTCGCGCACGTGGACAACGACACCCGCTGCCTTCACGTCGCCTGCTACCGCGGCGACGAGACCGGAGCAGACTTTCCGCTGCGGCAAATCGTCATCGACGCGAGCCATCAAGGCAGCGCCGGCATCGTCCTCGCGCACAATCATCCAAGCGGCGATGCTCGTCCGAGCGACAGCGACTGCCGCGCAACGCGGCGGCTCGCGGCCGCGGTCGAACCGCTCGACTGCACAGTGCTCGACCATCTCATCTTCGCCGGCAACGATTGCACGAGTCTAAGGCAGCTCGGCTATCTCTGAGGCTTGCACGGCCTGATCTGCTCCGGTGCCGGACGCGGCGCCGCGATTCGGAACGCGATGTAATAGACTTCGCCACTGCTTAGCGTCGCGAGCTTGACCGGTTGGAGACCCAGCGCGGCGAATTCGCATTTGAGCTCTCCCGGCGGCATGCCGTGCTGCTTCACGGGGCGGTTCGAATCGACGACCACGACCAGGCCATCCCGCTTCACGCCCTCGCGCAAATGCCACAGAAAGGCATAGGGCTGCTCAACCTCGTGATACATGTGGACTAGGAAGATGCGATCGAACGAGGCCGCCGGCAGCATGGGATTGTCGGCCGCCCCGAGCTTCACCGCGACATTGTCGAGCCGCTCGCGCTGGATGCGGTCGCTGAGTTCGTCACGGACTTCCGGAACGATGTCTTCGGCCAGAACGCGGCCCTTCGGCCCGACCACGCGCGCAAGTCGAACTGTATAATAGCCTTCTCCTGCGCCGACGTCGGCGACCGACATGCCCGGCGTCACCCCCGCCAGTTGCATGACCTCCTCGGCCTCGCCGGCGCGGTCGCGGGCATCCTCGGTCGAGAAGGTGCCGCCGACAATTGGCGCAACGTCTCGCTGGGCAGTCGGGAAGTGCGGTTCCGACGGTTGCGCGCGGCACGCAGCGAGCGCCACCACCGCAGCAGCGACGGTCGCCCTACTCGACATCCTCGACCTCGACAGTCTCGCCAGTTACCCGCTGCGACAAAGCGGCGGCCATGAAGCGGTCGAGGTCGCCGTCGAGGACGTCACCCGGGGACGTCGAGGTCACGCCGGTGCGCAGGTCTTTGACCAGCTGATAGGGCTGCAGCACGTACGAGCGGATTTGATGGCCCCAACCGATATCGGTCTTGGCGGCATTGGCGGCATCGGCATCGGCCTCGCGCTTCTGCAGCTCGGCCTCATAGAGGCGCGCCTTCAGTTGCTTGAACGCCGACGCCCGATTCTTGTGCTGCGAGCGCTCGTTCTGGCAGGCGACGACGATGCCGGTCGGGAGGTGCGTAATGCGAACCGCGCTGTCGGTCGTATTGACGTGCTGCCCACCCGCGCCCGACGCGCGGTAGGTATCGATGCGCAATTCTGATTCATTGATCTGGATGTCGATATCGTCATCGACCTCGGGATAGACCCACACGCTCGAGAAGCTGGTGTGCCGACGCGCGTTGGCATCATACGGGCTGATGCGCACCAGGCGGTGGACTCCGCTCTCGACCTTCAAATTGCCGTAGGCGTTCTCGCCCTTGATCAGCAGCGTCGCCGACTTGATCCCGGCCTGCTCGCCCGAGTGGTGGTCGACCAGCTCGACCTTCATGCCCTTTCGTTCGCCCCAGCGCGAATACATCCGCTGGAGCATTTCCGCCCAATCCTGGCTCTCGGTGCCGCCGGCGCCGGCGTTGATTTCGACATAAGCGTTGTTCGCGTCGGCTTCGCCGGCAAGCAACGCGGCGACCTTGTCGCGGTCGGCGCGCTCGGCGAGCTCGGCGAGGCTGCGGATAGCATCGTCGACCATCGCCTGGTCGCCTTCGCTTTCCGCCATCTCGAGCAGCTCCGTGGTGTCGGCGAGTTCCTGTTCGATCGCCCGAGTTGCCCGTATGGCCTGCTCAAGGCGCTGGCGCTCGCGCATCACTTCCTGCGCGGCCTTGGGATTGTCCCACAACGCCGAATCCTCGACCTTCGCGTTCAGCTCATCGAGGCGCCGGATCGCTCGATCCCAATCGAGGAACCGGCGCAGCAGCGCGGTCGCGGCATTGATCTGGTCGATATGGGACTGCGCTTCGGCGCGCATCGTTCAAACTCTCGTGACTGACGGGGCCCCAGCGGTCCTATTAGAGCGCGTTGACCGTTGGCAAGCCAGCCGTGGGCGGAGTCGGCGCCGGCGCGGGCGTCGGCCGCGCGGGTGAGGGAGCGCTCGGCGGCTGCGTCGGCGGGCGCTGTTGCTCAAGCTGCAGTTGCAATTGCTGCTGCTGCCAGGCCTGCAGGGCCTGCTGACGCTGCGCGCTGTTGTACGGATCGCCGATCGAGCTGCGGTAGCTGCGCTGCTGCTCCGTCTGGGGCTGGAATGCTTCCCAGATCACCGACGATTTGGGATCCTCGGTCGTCGGGAAGATGCCGAACACGGGCTTACCCGTCACCCGGTCAATCCGCACCCAACGGATGCCCGCCGGCGCAACGAATGGCACCTTGGGTTGGTTCTTCAGCGCCGTCCGCGCCCATTGCTTGAAGATCGGCGCCGCGATCCGCCCGCCTTGCGCGTAGCCGCCCATCGAGCGCGGCTGATCGTAGCCCATGTAGACGCCGGCGACGATGTCGGGGGTGCCGCCGACGAACCATACGTTGGTCGGACCGGAGGTCGTCCCGGTCTTGCCGAACAGGGGACGGTCGAGGTCGCGCAGCACGGTTGCGGTGCCCCGCTCGACCACGCCTTCCATGATGTGCACCATCTGGAACGCAGCCATCGGGTCGAGCACCTGCCGGGTGCGTCGCGGGGGACGAGGCATCGCCTTGCCGTCCCAATCGGCCGCATTGCAATTGCCCATCAAGGCACAGCGGTTGTCGGTGCGGTAGATGACCTTGCCATTCCGGTCCTCGACATAGTCGATGGTCGTCGGCTTCACCGAGCGGCCCTGATTGGCAAGCTGGGCATAGGCGTTGACCATTCGAAGTACCGTCGTCTCGCCCGCGCCGATCGCAATCGAGAGGTAATTGGGGAAGTCGCCGACGCCCAGATCGTGGGCGGTCTTGATGATCTTCGGCATTCCGGTTTCGGCGGCGACGCGGATGGTCATCAGGTTGCGCGATTGCTCGACGCCCCAGCGCATCGTGTGCGGGCCCGCGTAGCGGCGGTCGAAGTTGACGAAGCACTTCTGGCCGAGCCCCGCGCCCTGCCAGACGCAATAAGGCGCATCGACCACGATCGAGGCGGGCGTGAAGCCGTTCTCAAGCGCCGTTACGTAGACGATCGGCTTAAACGAGGAGCCTGGCTGCCGCATCGCCTGCGTCGTGCGGTTGTAGCTCGACCCGAGCACGTCGAAGCCGCCCTGCATCGCCAGCACGCGGCCCGTATGGACTTCCTCGGCGAGCATTCCGCCGGAAATTTCCGGCACCGACCGCGCCGCATAGCTGTTCCCGGCGATCTGCTTGACGATGATCACCATGCCCGGCGTCAGGAAGTCGAATGCCCGTCCGCCCTCGCCGCGCTTGGGCATTGCCGCATCCGAGGCATCGAGCGTGCCGGTGGTGCCATTCGAGAAGCCGATCGTCGCTTCGCCCGCGCCCTTTTGTAAGACGACTGCCTTGCGCCAGTCGGGATAACCCGTGCCGACCGGAGTCCGATCCAGCTGCCCCGCCCAGTCCTTGTCGACATCGACGCCGAGGCCCGTGTCGCGCCAGCCGCGGCCGCCGTCGAACTTGGTCAGCCCATCGCGCAGGGCCTGGGCGGCGGCGTCCTGCATCACCGGGTCCATCGACGTGCGCACCCACAGGCCGCCCGCGTAAAGGCTGTTCGCCCCATCCTTGGCGTCCTGGCCGAAACGCTTGATCAGCTCGCGGCGAACCTCCTCCATGAAATAGCCGCCCTGTTGGCGGAACTTCTCGTTGCTGCCGTAGCGGATCGTTCCCAGCGGCGTGGCGGCGGCCGTCCGCCATTGGTCCTCGCTGATGTAGCCGTTGCGGTACATCTCGCGCAGGACATAGTTGCGGCGGTCGAGCGCTCGCTGCGTCGCGCGCACCGGGTCGTAATTGGCCGGCGCCTTCGGTAGCACGGCGAGATACGCCGCTTCGGGCAGGGTCAGCTCGCTCACGTCCTTGTCGAAATAGGCTCGCGCCGAAGCCTGGACGCCATAGGCGTTCCGGCCGAGAAAGATCGAATTGAGATAAAGCTCGAGGATCTGCTGCTTGCTGAGCGTATCCTCGAGCCGGAAGGCGAGGATCGCCTCGCGCGCCTTGCGCCCGATATTGTAGCTGGAATCCTTCAGGAGATATTTGGCGACCTGCTGAGTGATCGTGGAGCCGCCCTTCGCACGGCCGCCTCCGACAACGCTCTTGACGGTATAGTCGGCGACCGCGCCGATAAGGCCGGGGACGTCGATGCCGTGATGCTCGAAGAACCCCTTGTCCTCGGCGGAAATGAAGGCGTGGACGACCAGCGGCGGGTATTCGTCGTAGGAGAGTTCGACGCGCCGCTCGCGGGCGAAGGTCTGTACCGGCGTTCCGTCATAGCCGCGGATGTTGGTCGGCAGCGGCGGCTGGTAAGCGAGCAACGTCTGCGACGACGGCAGCCCGCTCGCGAAGTAAATCCACATCGCCGCGAACAGCGCGAATAGCCCGGCGGCCGCCCAACCGATCCAGCGGACCCAATTGCGCTCCCACCAGGGATCGACGACCCCGTGCACCCTCCGGTTGAAGGCGACCAGGTCAGGCAGCGGCCACTCGGGGACGTTCAGGCGCTCGAACTTCATGTTCGACAGGCGTCTAGCCGGTTAGATTGGCTGGCGGAAGTTACTAACGCCGAGACCGCGCAGCGACATCGGCTTCGATCGCCTGCGCGAGCGCGAGCACCATTTTGGATCGGGCAACCGGCTCGCGAAGCATCAGTTCATCATCGACATTGCTGAGGTAGCCGGCTTCGAACAGGACGGCAGGCGTGTCGGCGCGCCGAAGCACGTGGAAGGCGGCGAACCGGTGCGGGTTCGGGCGTAGCTCGACCCGCCCCGCGGCCTTGCCGACCAGCCGCGTCGCGAAGTCGGCCGAAGCGCTCATTTGCGAGCGCATGGCGAGGTCTGCGAGCACCGAATCGACGGTCCCGCTGCGAAGGCCGCGATCGGCATCGGCATTCTCGCGTGCTGCGAGGCGTGCCGCTTCGGCATCCGAGGCAACGTCCGACAGCGAGTACACGCTTGCGCCGCGCGCAAGCGGGTTCGGGGCACTATCGACGTGAATCGAAACGAACATCGCAGCATTCAGTCGTCGAGGGACCGCGGCGCGATCGTCGAGCGTCAAGTAATTGTCCTGGTCGCGGGTCATGGCGACGCGCACGCGGCCACGCTTCACCAGCTCGTCGCGGAGGGCCCGCGCAAGGCTGAGCGTCAGCTCCTTCTCGCGCACCTGGCCGGAAACGCTAATCGCCCCGGGGTCGCGACCTCCGTGCCCGGCATCGATCACCACGATCGGCCGACCGCGCGCGATCGGCGAGGCATAAATGCGGTCGTTAACCGGCGGCGGCACGTTGACCGTGAGGCTCGATTGCGCTGCGGCATCGCTGCTGCGGCCGGCGAATGCGAAAACGCCCGCGGCGGCCATCGCGGCCACAGCGGTCACCGCCATCCCGGCAATTGCGCCTTGCTTGCGCATCCCCATCCAAACCGGCCAAGTCATTGAACCCAAAAGCTTGTATCACGCAAAGATGGTTAATGCGAAATTGCCATAGGCGAATTTGAGGCATTTTTCCTCTCTCGGCGCCGCAAACAGCGGTCTCGCGGTTGC
>DATENV010000013.1:0-8851 GCA_035274805.1 Sphingomicrobium sp.
ATCGCGCACTGCTGCTGGATGCATTGCTCGCACCGGGCGGCGTCGCCGCGCCTTTGTGCGATGCCCTCGACGCGGCAGGCCCCTATGGCGCGGGCTGGCCGGGCCCGCGCGTCGCGGCGGGACCGGTGCGCCTCCTCAAGGCCGGGATCGTCGGTGACGGCCACGTGCGCGGGATCGCATGCGGCGACGACGGCAGGAGCTTCAAATGGATTGCGTTCCGAAGTGCCGCCACCGATCTTGGCCAAGCGCTGCTCGGTTCGCCGGCCGATGCGCGCTGGTGGCTGGCGGGCACGATCAAGCCCGACGAGTGGAACGGTGGAAATGCCGCGGAAATGCATGTCGAGGACGCCGCGCTTGCTTGACCGACGACGCCCCCTCCCCTAACCGGCGAGCCGCCTTCCACGGCCCCATCGTCTAGCGGTCTAGGACGTCGCCCTTTCACGGCGAAAACACGGGTTCGAGTCCCGTTGGGGTCACCAAAAAACTCCGCTTTTCTCCACACCCATTCCAGCGACGTTTTGTGGTTCATGCGGCCAGGTAGAAGGCATATTCGCCGACATGGCGCTGGAACATCATGCGGCCCTGCGTGGCACGCTTAACGGCATCCTCGGTGCCGGGGCGCAGGCAGTCGTGAGTTTCGACCAGCAACGCCCTCACCTTGGGAAGCCAGGCGTCGCTGTCGCTGAATACCTCAATCTCGCTGCCCTCGATGTCCACCTTGAGCAGATCGATCATGTCGATTGAGTGGCGCTCGATGATGTCGGGGATTGAAATGCTGGTGATTGAGCCATTGGGATCTTCGGCGACCTGAAAGGCGTTCGAGCCTTCTTCGGGGTTCGTGATTTTTAGCCGCGTCCGATGGGTCCACAGCGCATGCGGTTCGACGATCAGGTTGCGGTAGGTCGCGCAGTTTTTGACGATTTGCGCAAGATTACCCGCATCCGGCTCGATCGCGACGATCCGGGCTTCCGGATATTCCAGCAGGAAACGAAGGACTGAATAGCCGACATTGGCGCCGGCATCGACGATGGTGCGGGGAGTGAAGCCGAGGTTTAGCGGCTCGCGACCCCAGGCGAGGGAATGGTTGAAGTCGTAAATGTCGGAGTCGGCGACCCTGACCGCGACCTTATGCCGAAGGCCCGGAACCTTGAGTCTGATCTCAGGGACGCCGAGCCGTTTGGCCGCACGAAGCTGGACGGTTCGGCCCCAGCCGAGATGCTTGGCTTGATCGGTGAGATTTTTGACGCGGGCCATGAACGGCATTTGTCGGCCCCTTTCCGCAACACCGAGCGGCGGTGGTTTAATGGTCGTCAGATTTGTCGGCAAGCTGCCCCGCTGGCGCGTGTCCTGTCGGGAGACATCAGGCATGTTTCAGGCCGGGAACGGTGATGCGACCCTTGATTTCATTGCAGCAGCATCTTTCGTTCGGAAACGGGGGTTCCGTTGCGTCACCAAAAGCCAGGGGAGCGAGCCTAGCGCGGCTTGCGGAATCTCAGCACGAACTGGTCGGTCTTCCCGCGGATGCCGGCTTCCTGCACCTTCGCCGTGTGGTCGTCGCCGGGATGGCGCAGCAAGTCGCTCTCAGCATCGAGTACGAAGCCTGCCGCCTGCACCTCGCTGCGAACGATCGCGCCCTCGATCCGGTGCAGCGTCGAGGTCTGGCTCGCGCCCGCCCCGGGGGCGGTCTGGTGGTCGACCACCAGATAGACCCCGCCGGGCTTCAGCACGCGGAAGGCCTCGGCATTGAGCGCCTGCGCCAGGTCGCCGCCGCTCGGCGTCTTGTTATTCTTGAAATCGTGATAGTTGAGCGTCGTCCACACCACGTCGACCGGCTCGGTAACCGGGATCGTACCGGCAGGTGCGACCGTCACGGCGAGGTTTGGACGCTTGATCGCGAGCTCCTGCAGCGCCGGCGACGCGCGGCCCGCGACGGCATAGACGCGGCCAGTCGGCCCGACGGCGCCGGTAAGCAACCGAGTGAAGTAACCGCCTCCAGGCGCGAGCTCCGCAATCTTCATGCCCGGCCGGATGCCCGCGAACTGCATCAGCTCGACCGGCTTGCGATCGGCGTCGCGGGCGACGTCCGCGGCTGGCCGGACCGGATCGGCGAGCACCGCGGCAAAGTTTGGCGGCGGAGCGGCCGCCGTCGAGCAGGCGGCGAGCGCAAGCCCGGCGGCGGCCAGGAGCGCGTGGTCTCGGAACTTCATGCAAACCTCCTAAGCGAGCGCGACGCGGTACAGCTTCAACAATTCGGTCCATGCCCGCTCGGCCTGCACGGCGTCATAGACTTGTCCGCCGGGCACGGTCCAACCGTGGTCGGCGGGATAGACTTCGACGATCGCCGGGCGCTTCGCCGCGGCGAATGCGGCCTTCAGAATATCCTTGGCCTGCGGGTCCCGGGCGTCGTCGTTCTGGGCGACCAGGACCAGAAAGCGGGCCCTGGTCTTGGGAATCAGCAGGTGCGGGCTGGTCGGGTCTTTGGTGGCCAGGCCGCCGCCGTGGAAGCTGGCGACCGCGCCGATCCGATCGGGCAGCGTGGCCGCCGTTTCGAACGCGAAGGCACCGCTCATGCAATAGCCCTGCACGCCGGCCTTGCGCCGCTTGTTGGTCTTGGGCTGGGAGTCGAGAAAGGCGATGAACGCCTTGGCGTCGCTGGGGACGCTGGTGATCGCCTTGCGGAAACCGGTGAGGATCTCCCGCTGCGCGGGATCGCTGAAATCGATCTTTCCTTCGATCACCGGCGCCTTTTTCGACCGGTAGAAAGGATTGGGCACCAGCACGACATAACCCGCGCCCGCGAGCCGGCGGCCCATGTCGCGGAAGGCCGGGCGCAGGCCCATGATGTCGGGCCACATCAGGACGGCGGGGAACGTCCCCGCCTTCTTCGGCGTGAACAGCGCCGCGTCGGCGGTCCCGTCGGGCGTCTTGATCAGCACGTCCTTTTCATCGACCGCCGCTTTGGGCGCGGACGCCTGCGCCGCGCCGGCCGCGGCGACGGCGATCAGTCCGAACGTGCGCCGCGAAATGCGCGGGTCTTCAACCAGACCGGGATGGATGAACTCGTCACACATGATCTGTCACCTTCTCTTGCAACGCTTCGTGTCGGCTCCCCCGGCGATCGATCGATATCAGGGGCTTGCAAGGATGCAAAACTCTTGCGCTTCATGTCGCAACTTTGGGAGCGGCGAGCATGCGGATTGCAGTAATCGGCCTCGGCCGGATGGGGTCGAACATCGCCCGCCGACTCATGCTCGGGGGCCACGAAGTCGTCGGGTTCGACCGCAATCCGGATAGCGTCCGCTTATTGGCAGGCGAGGGCGCGATCCCGGCGACTTCGCTCGAGGACGCCGCCTCGCACCTCCAGCCGCCGCGAATCTTCTGGCTGATGTTGCCGCACGGCGCGCCGACGGAAGAAACCGTCACGGCACTCCACGCGATCGCTGAGGCGGGCGATGTGGTGATCGACGGCGGCAACACCTTCTTCAAGGACGATGTGCGACGCGCCGCCGAGTGCCGGACGCGCGGCATCCACTATGTCGACGTCGGGACGTCGGGCGGCGTTTGGGGACTGGAACGCGGATATTGCCTGATGATCGGCGGCGACAAGCCGGTCGTCGACCAGCTCAACCCGATCTTCGAGACGCTCGCCCCGGGCTACGGCACCGTGGCGCGGACGGCGGGCCGCTCAACCGTCGACGACCGCGCCGAACGCGGCTTCATTCACGCGGGCCCATGCGGCGCCGGCCATTTCGTGAAGATGATCCATAACGGCATCGAATATGGGCTGATGCAAGCCTATGCCGAGGGCTTCGACATCCTCAAACGCCGCGCGTCCGAAAGACTCCCCGAGGGAGAGCGCTTCGATCTCAACCTGGCGGACATTGCCGAGGTCTGGCGCCGCGGATCGGTGATCTCGTCCTGGCTGCTCGATCTTTGCGCGCTGGAACTGGCGAGGGATGACCAGCTCGACCAATTTTCGGGGCGCGTGGCCGACAGCGGGGAGGGTCAATGGACCATCGACGCGGCGATGGAAGAAGCCGTTCCGGCGAACGTCCTGACTGCCGCGCTCTTCGCCCGATATCGCAGCCGCAGCGATCAGAACTTCGCCGACAAGCTGCTGTCGGCAATGCGGTTCGGTTTCGGCGGGCACGTCGAGGTGCCGCAGTAGCTACTCGTGCCAGCTGATGCCGTCGCGCTCAGTGAGCGCGATCGCGGCCGAAGGGCCCCAGGTGCCGGCGGGATACGGCCGCGGCGCGATGCCCTTCTCGGCCCAGGCGGCGCGGATGCGATCGATCCACGCCCATTGCGCCTCGACCTCGTCGCGGCGGACGAACAGCGTCGGGTCGCCTTCGATGAGGTCGAGCAACAGCCGCTCATAGGCGATCCGCCGGCGGTACTCGCTGAACGCGTTGGCGAGGCCGATGTCGAGCGGGATCTCGCGCAGCCGGACGCCCTGGCGGTCGAGGCCGGGGGTCTTGGACATCAAATGCAGGCTGATCGTCTCCTCGGGCTGGAGGCCGATCACCAGCTTGTTGGGCCGCGTCGTCGCGCCGCGCGAAGCGAAGATCGAATAAGGGACGTCCTTGAACTGGATGACAATCTCGGTGTCGCGCATCGGCATCCGCTTGCCGGTGCGCAGGTAGAAGGGGACCCCCTTCCAGCGCCAATTGTCGATCTGCACCTTGAGCGCGACGAAGGTCTCGGTGCTGCTGGGCCGGCCAAGCTCCTCCGCATAGCCCGGCACGGGCTCGCCATCGATCGCGCCCCGGGAGTACTGGCCGGTCACGGTCGTCGCTTCCGCGTCCGCCGCGGTAATCGGCCGAAGCGCGCGCAGCACCTTCACCTTCTCGTCGCGCACCGCGTCGGCGCTCGTCGTCACCGGCGGCTCCATCGCCACCAGCGCCAGGAGCTGCAGCATGTGATTGGCCACCATGTCGCGCAGCGCGCCGGCGCCGTCATAATAATCCCCGCGCTCTTCGAGGCCGACGGTTTCGGCGACGGTGATCTGGATGTGATCGATGTGCGCGTTGTTCCACAGCGGCTCGAACAATGAGTTCGCGAAGCGCAGCGCGAGCAGGTTCTGGACCGTCTCCTTGCCCAGATAATGGTCGATGCGGAACGTCCGGTCCTCGGGGAAGGCCGCGCCGACCGAGTCATTGATCTCGCGGCTGGATTCAAGGTCGCTGCCGAGCGGCTTTTCGAGCGCCATGCGCACGGTCGGGCAGGCGAGCCCCGCGGCGGATAGGCCGTCGATGGTCGGCTTGAACAAGGACGGCGCGGTCGACAGGAAGATGCCGACGCCGTGGCAGGGGTCGCCGATCGCTGTCGCCAGCCGGGCGAAGCCGGCGCTGTCGTTGATGTCGATCGGCACATAATGAAGCCGCGACAGGAAGCGCTCGGCGACGCCCGCGCTGTAGAAGCCGTCGGGCAAATGCTCCTGCAGCGCAGCTTCGGCGCGGCTGCGGAACCCGGCATCGTCGAGCGCCGTGCGGGCGGTGCCGATGATCCGCAGCCCTTCGGGCAGCAGGCCGTCGGCGTCGAGGCCGTAGAGCGATGGCAGCAGCATCCGCCGCGCGAGGTCGCCGGTGGCACCGAACATCACCAGCGTCGAAATGCGGTCGGCCATGCACGCGGCTATATGCGGCTCACCCGCCGCGTCAAAGCTGCGTCCAGGCGAACGCGATCATGACCGCGAGCGCGGCAAGGCTGGTCGCCATTGCCGCGACCGCCGGAAGTCCGCGCCGCCCGGCATAGGCCAAAGCGATGCCGATCTTGACGGCCATGTTGGCGATGATCGTCCCGGCGATCGCCATCGCCGCGAGCAACGGCGAGATCGCCGCCGGCTGCAAATTGCCGAGGGTGATGATCGCGGTGTCGACATCGGTCGACCCCACGATCAGGAGCAAGACTGCAATGCCCTGCTCGCCGAACCGGCCAGCCGCCCATTTCGCGGCCACCGCCGCAGCCGCGACGAAGACGACGAAGCCGAGTGCCGGAATAAGCGCGATTGGATTGCCGGGCGGACTTGGGGCGTCGCATTTGGGCGCCTTGCGGTAGAGCCAGAATCCGGCCGCCCAGGCGATAACGATCGCCGGTAGAAGGATCATTGCGAACGGCAGGAGGACGCGCGTCGCGAGCACGCCGATGAGTAGCAGGACGCGCAGGTACATGACCGCCGTCGCCAGCGCGATGCCCGCATTCTCCGCGCCGCCCTTCTCGTCGCTGCCGAGACGCTGCGCGAGCGATTGCGTGACCGCGGTCGAGCTGTAGGCGCCGCCGATCAGGGCGGTGGCGATGGTCCCGTGACGCTCGCCGAAGATGCGGTTGGCGACATAGCCGAGGAACGAAAAGCCGGTGACCAGCACGACGACGAGCCACAATTTCTGCGGGTTCCACGCGCCGAGCGGGCCGTACTGGCCGCTCGGCAGAAATGGCAGCACTGCGCCGGCGAGGACCGCAAAGCGCGCAAGCGCTTTCACATCGGCCTCGTCGAGCTTGTCGACGAAGCCGTGCAACTCGTCCTTAAGCGCGAGCAGCATGGTGACGACGGTGGCGCCGGCGATCGCAAAACCGGGCTGGCCGAAGCCGGCAATGAAGCCGAGGCCGACGGTCGCCAGCGCGGCAACCGGCGTTGTCGCGTCGGGCTTTTGCCTGAGGCCCGGCCGGTTGGCGTAACCGATTGCGAGCACGGCGACGCATCCCGCAACCAGCGCGGCGGCGGCCAGCGGTTGCCCGGACTGACCGGCCAGTCCCGCGAGCCCCGAGGAAAGACCAACCAACGTGAAGGTGCGAACGCCCGCGACACGGGTCCCGGCGCGCAGGCCGCGCAGATCAAAGCCGCGCTCGATGCCGATCAGCAGGCCGCAGGCCAGCGCGGTAGCGACTGACAGCGCCTGCCAGTACCAATTCACCGAGAGGCGCTCGCGCTAGATCGACAGGCCGGGGTCGCCTTCGACCACCCGCGTGACGAGCTTCGGCGGTTCACCCGCCCGCCACAGCGACGCCGTGTGAACGACGCGATAGCGGAGCGGCCCGCCGTCGGCGCGGTCGCTGCGGGTGATCGGGCGCGGGATGCAGACAAACTCGGTCCGCATTTCGCCGCTGCTGAGACGGACCTTGGCATAGCCATGTCCGCCCATATCGACGAATTCGAGGTGCGGCGCGAGCGCCGGATTGGAGAGAGCGCGCGCCCGCTTCAGGTCGAACGACTTCGCATATTCGAGGCACGAGCGGACGCCGTGCCGAAGCAGCATGTTGAACGTCCAGTCGGGCTTCGCTGCTCCCGGCCGGTCGACCAGATATAATTGGCGCAAGGGGAACTTGCTCGGTGGCCGATGCTCGTAGGCCTCCATCGCGCCCGGGCTCGCCATCGATGCGCCGACGAAGCTCAGTCCTACCGGCTCGAACCTGGCGGGCGGAAGCTGTGCCGCCGCATAGCCTGCCCAGAAGCTGTGGCGGTCGCCGGAGACGATCGCGAAGCCGGTGATCCTTGCGTCGCGGACGAGGTCGTAGATCTCTCCGCGTTCGACCCAAGCGGTGCCGTGGTCGCCGCCGCCGAGATTGGCGAAGCCGGCCGGCCATGGCTTGGCGAGGCCGGCGGGCAGGTTCTGCGGGTCCGCGCGCAATTCGAGCGTGGGGAGCGAGTTGGCCCAGATCTTCCAAGTCGCGGTCGATTGCCTGAGCCGCCCCTTGAACCACGCTTTCTGCTCGGCGCCGAGAATGGTCTGCGGCGGCGCGTCCTTCTGCGGGTTGGGGATGCGGGCCTCGCCGAACACGAGCTCGGCAGGCGGCTTGCCGCCGTTGAACGCGCGGCCGCCGTCGAGCACCTGCTGCAGGTCGTCGGGAAACATGCCGTTGAACGCGCCCCAATCGCCCAGCTTGTTCAGCGAATCGTCGCTGAACGGATCGGGGCTGCGGTAGCTGTGTTGATCGGTGATGATGAGGTCGAGATGGCGGCCGTAGCGGAGCGCACGATAGGCGGTCAGGCTCCGGATCGCGGCGAGATTGTTCGGCTCCCTGCTCAACCCGTTGTCGTCGAACGAAGTGAGCGGCACGTCCTTGACCGCCGGCGGATCGAAGCGCTCGAGCGAGCGGCTAGGCGCCGCAACGCGCGCCGGCTGATACTCGAACCAGGCTTGGTTGGCGGCGACCTTGACGCTTTGGCCCGGCCGTTCGAGCGGGCCGGCCTTGAGCACGCTCTGCCAGCCCTGCCATGAGAATTCGTGGTTGTCCCAGATGCAGATGAACGGCCAGCGGGCGCGCGCGTCCTGCAGGTCGGGATCGTGGAGGTAGCCGCGATAGACGGCACGGTAGCCGTCGACGGTCAGCGGGATGTGGAAGTTGCCGACCTTCGCGCCGTCCGGAATCCGCGCGACCTCGTAGATCGTGCGGTCGAAGCGGGTCTTCACCTCCTCGGGATATTGCATGACTTCGTAGATGAAATCGCCGAGGTGCAGGACGAAGCCGAGCTGCTCGGCGGGCGCGGCGCGCTCGTCCTCGAAGATCATCCGACGGTAACCGTTGAGCTTGCCCTCGTTGACGCTCTGGCAACTGACGAAGGCGAAATTGACGGGCCGCGGGTCGTTGGCCGCTGGCGCGGTGATGGTCCGGCCGATGCGGCTGCCGTTGCCCTCGGCATCGGTGAAGCGGTACCAGTAGACGCGCGCGGGCTTCAGCCTTCCGACCAACACGCGCGTCGTCCAGTCGGCCGCCGCCGAGACCGGGGCATTGGCCGTCGCGACGACGCGGCGAAACGCTTCGTCCTCCGCGACTTCGAGCGTGAGGACGTGCCGCTCGCCCTGGTCGAACGGACGGCGGGTCCACAGGATCACGCTGCTCGCGTCGGGATCGC
>DATENV010000014.1:0-7328 GCA_035274805.1 Sphingomicrobium sp.
GATCTCGGCGGCTTCAAGGAAATCATCGCCTCGGTGTCCGGCCAGGGCGTGTTCGCCAGGCTCAAGTTCGAAAGCGGGGTGCACCGCGTGCAGCGCGTGCCCGCGACCGAGAGCGGCGGCCGGATCCACACCTCGGCGGCGACCGTCGCCGTGCTTCCCGAAGCCGAGGACGTCGACATCCATATCGACGACAAGGACCTGCGGATCGACGTGTATCGGTCGTCGGGCCCCGGCGGGCAGTCGGTCAACACCACCGACAGCGCGGTGCGCATCACGCACCTGCCGAGCGGCCTGGTCGTCATCCAGCAGGACGAGAAGTCGCAGCACAAGAACAAGGCCAAGGCGCTGAAGGTGCTGCGCACGCGATTGTTTGAGATGGAGCGCGAGCGGCTGGCGAGCGAGCGGGCCGGCGCGCGCAAGTCGATGGTCGGTTCGGGCGACCGCTCGGAGCGCATCCGCACCTATAATTATCCCCAGGGGCGGATCACCGACCACCGGATCAACCTGACGCTGCACAAGCTCGAGGCGGTGCTCGAGGGGCCGGGGCTGACGGAGCTGATCGACGCGCTTACCGCCGAGGACGAAGCCGAGCGCCTTGCCGGCTTGGAGGATGCGCAAGCGACCACCGCTTCAGCGGAGCGGAGCTAGGCATTGAAGCCAATCGCCCGCGCGCTGGCCGATGCCGCGCGCCAATTGAGCGAGACCAGCGACACGGCGCGCCTCGATGCCGAATTGCTGATGGCCGAAGCGCTCCACATCGACCGCGACAAGCTGATCCTCGCGCCGCCCGACCGCGCCATCCCGAAGCGCTTCTGGACCATGGTCAAGCGCCGCACCAAGGGTGAGCCGATCGCCTACATCACCGGCCGCCGCGCCTTCTGGAACATCGACCTTCACGTCGGCCCCGGCGTGCTCGTTCCGCGCCCCGATTCCGAAGTCTTGATCGCCTCGGCCATCGAGCACTTCGACGGCACCGACGGCCCGGCGCGGGTCCTCGACCTGGGCACCGGGCCCGGCACGCTGCTGCTCGCGGCGATTGACATCTGGCCGGGGGCGACCGGCGTCGGCACCGACGTGTCGCGGCAGGCGATGGCCTATGCCTCCGCCAACGCCCGGCGCCTGGGCTTCGAAAAGCGCGTCAAGCTCAAGATCGGCGACTGGGCCCGGGGCATCGAGGAAAGCTTCGATCTCATCCTCTGCAACCCGCCCTATGTCGCCGAAGGAGCGCAGCTTGGGCCGGGCGTCCGCGAATATGAGCCCGACGAGGCGCTGTTCGCCGGTGAAAGCGGGCTCGACGCCTATCGCGCGCTCGCGCCGCAACTGCCCCGTTTGTTGAACAAGGGCGGCCTCGCCGCGGTCGAGATCGGCCATGACCAGGCCGCGGCGGTGACGGCTCTCCTGCGGCGCGACGGCCTTCGCGCAAGGGTCGCCAACGATCTCGCCGAACGGCCGCGCGCCGTGCTGCTGACCTGGAATTAACCTGCATCTGGTCGAAATTGCTTGGCATTGAGGGTCGGCCGCACTACATCAGAGGTCTGGGCCGGGCCCGCTCCAGATCAACTGACGAGCGCTCCTGTCCCAACCCCGACACAATCGGCCGTTCGCTTCGCGCTTCGCGCTTAGACCGGAACGAGAGGGTCAGAGCGGCGCCGCTTGGGCGCAGCCCTGCCTGCCTGAGGCGAAGGGGCTACAGGAACTGCGTAAGGACGTAGGCATTTGATCAATAATCGTCAGGGCGGCCGCCGGCGCGGTCGCGGTGGGCAGCGGGGCCAAAACCTCGGCGGACAGCCGGGGAACCGCCAGGATAATCGCCAGCGCGGCAATGCCGCCCAGCTGCTCGAAAAATACAAGAGCATGGCGCGCGATGCGCAGCTTTCGGGCGACCGCGTCCAGACCGAATATTTTCTCCAGTTCGCCGACCATTATTTCCGCGTGCTCAGCGAGAGCCGGGCCCGCTTCGAGGAGCAGAACCCGCGTCGCCAGCGCGACGACGAGGACGAGGACGACGGCGACGAGGAAATGGTCGAGGCCGGCGAGGAAAGCTCGGCCGACGAGCGTCCCCAGCAGCGGCCCGATCGCGGCGAACGCTTCAATCGCGAGCGCCGCCCGCGCCGTGACGACCGCGAGGAGCGCGGCAACCGCGAGGCCGATGGCCGCGAGGCTGCCCAGTCCAACGGCGGCGGCGAGACCATCCCGTTCGACGTATTGCCGCCGGCGATTGGCCGCGACGACAGCGAGACGGCCGAGGCCGCGGACGAAGAACCACGCCGCCCGCGTCGCCGGACCCGGACTCCGCGCCCGGCCGAGGGTGACGACGAAATCGCGCCCGCCGCCTGACGCATTCACTGGCGATTAACCGCCGGGAACGCTTCCTGCCGTTTGGGCGGGTTGACGAGCATGATACAATGTAACATTGTCTCTCCCGCGACTTTGGGGAGACGAGTTCGATGCGTAGGCTTTTGCTGTTGTGCGGCGGGATCGCGGCGACCCCGCTGATTGCTCAACCGGCCGCCGTTCCCCTCCAGACCGCGCAAGGCGATGTCGCGGTCACCATCTACAACAATGATCGCGCGCTGATCGAGGACAAGCGCGTGCTCAGCCTTCCTTCCGGGCGAAGCCGGCAGGAGTTCCGCGACGTGTCGGCGCAAATCCAGCCCGAGACCGTGACGCTCAGCGGCCGCGGGATCGGCATCGTCGAGCAGAATTTCGACTTCGACCTCCTGACACCTGCGGCCCTGATGCAGAACGCGGTCGGCCAGACCGTGACGCTGGTCCGGGTCAACCCGGCCAACGGGGCCGAAACCCGCGAGCGCGCGCGGATCCTCGCCGCCAATGGCGGCGTGGTGATGCAGATTGGCGACCGCGTCGAAGTGCTGCGCGACGACGGGCTCCCGGCGCGTGTGATCTTCGATCAGGTTCCGGCGACGTTGCGTGCCCGCCCGACGCTCTCCGTCACGCTTCAATCCGACGGCGGCGGAGCGCGTCCGCTCACCCTCACTTACCTGACGCCCGGCCTCGGCTGGTCGGCCGATTATGTCGCGTTGTTCGACGAGGCCAACGGCCGGATGGACGTGCAGGGCTGGATCACGCTGACCAACAATAGCGGGACGCCCTACGTGAACGCCTCGACGCTGCTCGTCGCCGGCGCGGTCGGCCAGGCCCAGCGCGATTATCGCCGCTATCGCCAGTATGGCGCCTATCCGCCGCCCCCGCCGCCTCCGCCGCCGGGCGTCATCGACCGCGCGGGCACCGAAACGGCCAGTCGCGAGCGGCTCGGCGACTTCTATCTCTATCCGCTGCCCGAGCGCACGACGATCCTCGACAAGCAGACCAAGCAGGTCAGCTTCCTCGATGTCGCCAATACGCCGGCCGCCCGCGCCTACGAATTCCGCAACGGCTGGCTATCGACCAGCGACCAGCCAATCAGCGCCAACACGGTCCTGCGCTTCTCGAGCTCGCGCAACCAGGGACTCGGCGACGCGTTGCCGGCCGGCATCGTCCGCGTCTATCAGCGCGATGCGCGGGGCAATCCGCAGTTCGTCGGTGAGCATCGCATTGGTCACACGCCGATGGGGTCCGACATCGGCCTTGCGACCGGCCAGGCGTTCGACGTGAAGGTGCGGCCGGTTGTCGAGGAGCGCACGCGGCTGGGCAGCAGCCGCTGGCGCACGCGCATGCGCTACACGCTGACCAACGCCGGACCGAAACCGGTCACCGTCGACGTCATCCAGTCGGGGCTTTGGGGCGACACGCGCCTGACCCAGGAAAGCCTCAAATCGGAGCGCCTGAGCGCCGATGACGTAAGGTGGCGCGCTCCAGTGCCCGCCAATGGCGAGGCAACCGTCACCGCCACGTTCGACAGCCGTTACTGACGTCATGCGCTGGCTGACGCTGCTCGCCGCGGCGATGCTCGCCGGTGAGGCCCATGCGCAGGCGATCGTCATGTCGCCGGCGCCCGAACGCGTCGCCGTGACCGTCTACCGCGACACCGACCGTGGCCTCAGGCCGCTCAACCTGCGCTGGCTCGGCGGCTATGCTTTGGTCAGCGAGACTAGGCGGGTGAGCCTCCCGGCCGGCCAAAGCGAGCTTCGCTTCGAAGGGGTGACCGCGGGCATCGTTCCCCAGAGCGCGATCGTGACCGGGCTCGGCGAAGCGGTGCTCGAGAAGAACCGCGACGCCCGATTGCTGTCGCCGGGCGCGCTGCTCGATGCGTCGCTGGGCGAGCGGCTGCTGCTTCGGCGAACCTCCAAGGCCACGGGCGCGGTTCGCGAGCAGGAAGCAGTAGTTCGGGCAACGGCCGATGGGGTCGTGCTCCAAACGGCCGACGGGATCGAGGCGCTGCGCTGCACCGGCCTCGCGGAGACCCCGATCGCGCCGCGCGTGCCCGCCGGCCTGTCGGCCAAGCCGACCTTGTCGGTGCGGGTTCGCAGCCCGCGGCCGGTCGAGCGCACGGTGACTCTGTCGTACATCACCAACAATTTCGACTGGCAGGCCGACTATGTCGCCGAGCTGTCGCCGGCTGGCGACGCGGTTTCGCTGTTCGCCTGGATGACGGTCGCCAATGCCGACGAGACCGGGCTTGCCGATGCGCAAACGCAGGCAGTCGCTGGGAAGCTCAACCGCCAGCGGGTCTGGCTCGATCCCGGCACTGCCAGCCCGATCCGGATCACCTGCTGGCCGCAGGGGACCACCAGCGACATTCCTGGCGAGCCGATTCCCGTCGATGCGATTGCGCAGGAGGATATCGTCGTGACCGGAACGCGCTTAATGTCGGCGGCTCCGCCGCCCCCGCCACCGCCGCCGGCATCGCCCGAGCGCGGCGTGACGGCCGAAGAGGAGCGGCTCGGCGACGTGCGGCTCTACCGCGTGCCGATCAGCGTGACCGTGGCCGCCCGCTCGCAAAAGCAAATCGCCTTGCTTCGGCAACCCTCGGTCAAGATCGCCAGCATTCTGCGCTTGCGGCCGTCGCTCGGTCAGTTCGATGCCACGCTCGATCGAGTGCTGGTCACCCGCAACCGGTCGGCCGAAGGGCTCGGGCTGCCGCTGCCGGCGGGCAAAGTCGCGCTGTTCGGCCGCCGCGACGGACGCCGGATCCTGATCGGCGAGGGCCGGATCGACGACCATGCGGTCGGCGAGAAGGTCGAGATCCCGGTGGCGACCTCGACCGGCGTCCGCGCGCGCCAGGTCATCGAACGCCGGACCGAGGATGGCGGCGGCTATTTACTCACCGTGAGCAATGACCTCTCCCATCCGCAAACCGTCGAGATCGAGCTGCCGCTCAATGCCAAGGCGCCGAGCGCCCGGCTGGTCAAGCGCGACGGCTGGATGCTGTGGCGCGTGACGGTTCCAGCCAACGGCCGGGCCGAACTGCGCTACCGCGTCTGATCAGGGCGCGTCGACCGCGCGCGGGTGGTGGTTCGCGTCGAGCGCGACGAACGTGAACACGCCTTCGGTTACCTTGACCTCGGTCGCGCCGAGATCGCGCTGGGCGACCACCTCGATCCTGACCGCCATCGACGTCCGGCCGACGCGTTCGACATTGGCGTAGACCGAGATCAAGTCGCGCAGGTGGATCGGCGCGATGAACTCCATCGCCTCGATCGCGACGGTGGCGACCGATCCCTTCGCCCGGCGCGAGGCGACGATGCCCGCGGCGATATCCATCTGGCTCAGCACCCAGCCGCCGAAGATGTGGCCGTTGGCATTGATGTCCGCCGGGCCGGGCATCACCCGCAGGATCGGCGCCCGTTCGAGGTCGGTCATTCCTTCTCCTCGCGGATCCGCGATGCGGCCTCATCGTGACCGCTCGAATTGCTGATGAACACCAACGTCATTAGCCCTGTCCCGACCAGCACGGTAAGACCGATGCCGAGCGCGGTCGCGATCAGCATGTGAACATGCCGCATCGGCGCCGGGTCGCCGCGCGCGACCAGCACGACCGCGATTGCGGCAATGACGATCGACAGCAAGGCGAGCAGCCGGAAAATCCGCCAGAAGCGGCGCATCATCGACTGGCGCGGGCTGGGGATCGGGTCGGGCTGGGGCATTGCGCTTTTCCTTTGGCGGCGCGAAGTGGGACGATCAAGGCGGCAGGCGGCGAGACGAGGAGGCAGGCCCATGACCATCGCATTGGTGCTCCAGGGCAAGGGCAGCGCGGTCGAGACGATCGCCGGCGACGCCAGCGTGTTCGATGCCGTGCGCCGTCTCGGCGAGAAGCGCATCGGCGCGCTGCCGGTGGTCGAGGGCGACCGGATCGCCGGCATCATGTCCGAACGCGACGTGATCTACTGCCTGCGCGACCATGGCCCGGAGGTGCTCAACTGGCCGGTCAGCCGGGTGATGAGCTCGCCCGCGATCACCGCCGACTCGTCGACCGACGTGCTTGCCGCACTGGCGGTAATGACCCAGCGCCGGATCCGCCATTTGCCGGTGGTCGACGGCGGGCAGATTCGCGGCATCGTCTCGATCGGCGACCTGGTGAAGCACCGGATGGAGCGGATCGAGGCCGAAGCCGAGGCGATGCGCGCCTACATCCAGAGCGCCTAGCGCGGCTTGTCCGGCGGCGCGAACGCGGCCGTCACGACGCTGATCAGTAGCGCCGGCACAATCGTCAGCACGGTCAGGCAATAGAGCGGAAGGGCGATCAGCAAGCCCCGCGCGCTGCCGGCGAGCAGCGCATCGACCAGCGACGGCGCCAGCATCCCGACCTCGTAGCGAATGGCGTATGGAGTCGCGAGCAAGGTTGCGGCGAGCAGCACGAGCACCTTCAGCTTCTGGTCCTCGCCGCGGAAAGCGCGCCACACGAGCCAGATCGCCAGGACCACAAAGGCGGCGTGGAAGTAGAAAGGCAGGCCAAGCACCTTCAGCGCCTGCATCGGCGACGCACCCAGGACGTCGAGTCCATAGCCGGAAACGATCGCCGGGTGTTCGCCCAGCACGGCGGCCCAGTCCCGCCACAGAAACGGACCGAAGGGCAGCGACAGCAGGATCATCGCGGCCACGCCGGCTGCGCCTCCGGCAATCGCCGGCCAGTGCCGTCCGGCAATCACGGCGACAGGAATCAGGATCGCGAACTGCGGCTTGATCGCCGCCGCGACCCCGAACAGCACGCCGGCAAGGAACGGCCGGAAAGGCAGGAGCAGGACGCCCCAGATCAGCAGCGCCCCGATCCACAAAGTCGTCTGTCCCAGGACCAGCGCCAGCACCATCGGCGGCACGACGAAGGTCAGCAACATGTTCGACGTCACCTGGCGGGCGGCGGTCCAGAAGGCGGCGGCGGACAGCAATGTCCACAGCCAGAAGGCCGGCCAGAACGGCAGCAGCCCGAA
>DATENV010000015.1:0-4002 GCA_035274805.1 Sphingomicrobium sp.
GCCGGCCGCGGTTCTGGCCACCGCCGCCGAAGAATCCGCCACCTCCTCCCCGGCCGCCGCGACGGCCACCGAACCCGCTGCCCTCCGGGCGCCGACCGGTCGGCGTTGAGCCGGCGCCCTGCGCCCCGCGACCGCCGAAACCGAACTGCGCCCGCATCTGGTCGAGCACCGCCTGCGAGGGCCGCCGCGACTTGAGCGGCTTGGAGAAATCAAGCCCGAGCCGCAGCGTATCCTTGCGGGCGCTGTCAAAATTGACCGGCCGCAGATCGACGCTGACCAGCTGACCCGAGCCGTTGCGAACAAACCGTTCGGGGAAGGCCGCCTCGATCGCGGAAGTGACGCTGATGTTCGAGATCGGCCGGTCGATCGTCGTGCGCACATAGTCGGCGCGCAGCCTGAGGTCCGCATCCTTGAGCGGCTGCCAGTTGGCGCCGAGCTTCACGACGTTGCGCCGGTCCGACTGCAACCCTGGATTGCCGCCCGTGATCGCGTTGACCAGTACCGTCTGGCCGGTCGTGAAATCGAAGATCCGCGAGCCCGGCGTCTCGAGCACTGGGTCGCCGAGCTGGTTGATGCTGGGTGTGCCTTCCTCGCGCGTCCAGCTGGTCAGGAAGTTCAGCCGCTCGACCGGCGACCAATTGGCGCCGGCGCCGACCGTCGTTAGGGTGCCGAAATCCGAAATCCGGTCGACCTCGGCGTTGGCGTTCAAGGTCAGATTGCCGAGCTCGCTGAAGTCGCGGTTACGGCGCGAGATCGGCAGGTCGAGGTTGATGCCGGCCTGGCCGGTCGTGCGCGACAGCGAGGTCGCCGACCGCACGCCGGCGCGAGTCCGCGCGCTGTCGAGATGGACGGTGCTGCCGCCGACGGTGAGCGTAGTGCTGGCGTTGCCGGCCGGCAGCTTGAACAAATTGCCGTTGGCGGTGGCAGTGAGGTCGCCCGACGCGGTCGTCTGGCGCGTGCGATCGATCGGGAAGCTCGCATCGTCGCGGTCGGTACGGGTGATTCCGCGCGAGAGATCGCCGTTGCCGGTCACCGTCCAGCGCCACTGCGACTTGGTCGTCCCGTTGAGGACGAGGCCGGCGTGGGCGCTGTTGTTGCTGGTGTCGCGGGCGAGCGGCTCGAGCAGGCTCGGGTTGAGCCCGATCAGCGACCGTCCGTCGACATGCTCCAGCTCGGTGTTGAGCGTCGCCGAGACGTTGCCGAACACCTGCCGGTTGAACGTCGCCGATCCGCGCAGGTCGCGCTTGCGGCCGATCAACGAGCGCGCCTCCTGCGCCTGCTCGGCGGTGCCGGCCGTGGGCGTCTGCGTGATCAGGATGTCGCGCTCGGCCTCGGTCAGCAGGTTGTTGCCTTCGGCGTGGAGGTTGATCGTAGTCCGGCCGTTGCGCTGGATCATCAGCCGCGTAACGTCGGCATTGCCGGTCGCGTAGCCGCCCTGGGTGGCAACCCCGGCCCCGACTTGTGCCACGGTTGAGCGGAAGCGTTGGCGGAGCACGATGTTCACGACCTTCTGGTCGGCCCGGTAGCCGTATTTGAGCGCCACCTCCTCCGGGAGGATTTCGACGCGCTGGATCGCTTCGGTGGGGATATCGCGAAGCTCGCGAAAGCCGGAAATCCGCTGACCGTTGAGCAGCAGCACCGGCCGCTCGCCGCCGCGTCCGCGCGCGCTACCGATTTGCGGCGCGATCGCGTCGAGCAGCTCGGTGATGTTGGTCGCGCCCGTCGCGCGGACATCGCGCGCATCGAGCGTATCTTCGGGCGGAATGTCGCCGACCACGGAACCGCGGGGTCGCGCGCCCGTGACGACGATCTCTTCCTCGTCTCCGAATTCGTCGGCCGGCTGAGCGGCTGCAGCTGTCGAAGCGGTGGTGGATTCCTGCTCCGTCGTCGGCGTTGCTGGGGCAGGCTGAGCCGCGTGCTGCGCGAAGGCCGGGGCGATCGGCACAACCAGCAATGCAGTCGAAAGCAGTATCGAACGATAAGTCATCAACTCTCCGCTAGCGGCGCGACGTGAACCGGCCCTGACGACTCTGTAAGCTTCGACAAAGAGCCGGTTGTCGCCGACGAAAGCACTGGCGGCGTCGGCATTTGGCGGTACACCATCCCCCAACTTTCGTTAGCTTTGTTTCCAAGGGAGTTGCGTCGAATGCGCAAAATCGCGCTGGCTATTGTCCTTTCATCCTGCCTGTCGGGGACCGCTGCGGCGCAACTCGTGCCGCCGCTCAACAGCAAGCCCGAAGCCTATGCGAAGCCGATCCGCGTACCGGCGGCGCGCGACATTCCATATCCGGGAACGGTGCAGCTGACGGTCGATGCGACCGACGTCACGCGCGGCATTTTCCGGATTCGCCAGCGGGTACCGGTGACCGCCGCCGGTGACCTCGTGTTGCTCTACCCGAAGTGGGTTCCCGGCGGTCACAGCCCACGCGGCGACATCAAGAACGTCACTGGAGTGCGGTTCACTGCGAACGGACGACCGCTCAAGTGGATGCGCGACCCGCTCGACGTGTTCGCTTTCCACGTCTCGGTCCCGCCGGGCGTCACGGCCGCCGACGCGGAGTTCCAGTACGTGTCGTCGACCGCAGACAACCAGGGGCGCACGGTGATGACGCCCGAGATGTCGAGCATCCAGTGGCTGTCGCTCTCGCTGTACCCCGCCGGCTATTACGTCCGGCGGATCCCGGTCCAGGCGTCGGTGATCGTGCCGAGCGGGTGGAAGGTCGCCACCGCGCTCCGCCCGGCCGCGCAAGCCGGCGGGCGCATCGATTATCCCGTCACCAGCTACGAAATCCTGGTCGATTCACCGCTGATCGCCGGCGCGCACTATCGGCAAATCCCCCTGACCAGCCGGGTGTTCCTCGACGTCATCGGCGACACGCCGGCCGAGCTTGCGGCCACCCCCGAGCAGATCGCCGCGCACAAGCGGCTGGTCGAGCAAGCCGTGAAGACGTTCGGAGCGCAGCATTACGACCACTACGACTTCCTGCTGACCATCTCGAACAACCTCGGCGGCAACGGGCTCGAGCACCACCGCAGTTCCGAGGACGGCGTCAAGCGCGGATACTTCACCGACTGGGAGAACAAGCTGCGCGAGCGCAACCTGCTCCCGCACGAATATGCGCACAGCTGGGACGGCAAGTACCGCCGCCCGGCGGACCTCTGGACGCCCGACTTCAACACCGTGCCGATGGAGGGCTCACTGCTCTGGGTCTACGAGGGCCAGACGCAATTCTGGGGTTATGTGCTCGGCGCGCGGTCGGGAATGCTGTCGAAGCAGGACACGCTCGACGCGATCGCCGCGACCGCGGCGGCGTACAGCGCCGGCACTCCGGGCCGCGCCTGGCGGCCGCTGGTCGACACGACCAACGACCCGACCATCGCGATGCGCGCGCCGCAGCCGTGGCGAAGCTGGCAGCGGAGCGAGGATTATTATAGCGAGGGGCAGCTGATCTGGATCGACGTCGATCGCATCATCCGCCAGCAATCGGGCGGGAAGCGCTCGATCGATGATTTCGCCAAGGCCTTCTACGGCATGCGCGACGGCGACTGGGGCGAGCTCACCTACATGCTCGACGACGTGGTTGCGACATTGAACCGGGTGCAGCCGTACGACTGGCGCGGCTACCTGCAGCGCCGAGTCTACGACATCGCCGCATCGCCGCCACTCGAAGGCATCAACCAGGGCGGCTATCAGCTCGTCTTCACCGCCGAGCCGACCAAGTGGATCAAGAGTGCCGAGAAAAGCGGCAAGAACAACGACCTGACTTATTCGGGCGGGTTCGTCGTCGGCAATGACGGGAAAGTGTCGAGCGTGCTGTGGGACGGCCCGGCGTTCAACGCGGGGCTGACCGTAGGCTCGGAAATCGTCGCGGTGAACGGCCGCACATTCGAACCCGATGCGCTCAAGTCCGCGATCAAGGCGGCCGCCGGGACGGGACCGGCACCCGACCTGCTCGTTCACGACGGCGACGTATACCGCACCGTGAAGCTCGATTGGCACGG
>DATENV010000016.1:0-2378 GCA_035274805.1 Sphingomicrobium sp.
ATGCGCTACGGGCACCCGGGGATTGCAGCCGCGCTGGAGAGGATGGCGAACGAGGGGTGCACCCGCATCCTCGCCGCGCCGCTCTACCCGCAATATTGCGCGGCGACGACGGCAACCGCCAACGACGCGGTGTACGCCGCGCTGGCGGCGATGCGCACCCAGCCGGCGCTCCGCACCCTGCCGCTGGCGCCCGCAGTCGCCAATGCGGTCCACGCCGGTTCCGGCCGGCGGATGCGCGCGCTGCCCTTCGATCCGATGGCGGCATGATCCCGGCCGATCACCCCCCGGTCCCGGCCGAAAAGATCGGCGTGCTGCTGATCAACCTCGGCACGCCCGACGCGCCTGAGGTCCGCGCCGTCGGCCGCTACCTCGCCGAATTTCTCAGCGACCCGCGGGTGATCGAGATCCCGCGGATTGCGTGGAAGCCGATCCTGCACGGCATCATCCTGCGCACGCGGCCGCGCAAATCGGCCGAAGCCTATAACCAGATCTGGACCAACGAAGGGTCGCCGCTGCGCGTGATCGCCCACCGCCAGGCCGAAGCGCTGCGCAAGCTGCTGCCGGACGTCAGCGTCCATTACGCGATGCGCTACGGCAATCCGGGCATCGCGGCAGCGATCGGCAACATGGTTGGCGAAGGCTGCGCGCGCATCCTCGCCGCGCCGCTCTACCCGCAATATTGCGCGGCGACGACGGCGACCGCCAACGACGCGGTGTTCGCCGCGCTGGCGGCGATGCGCACGCAGCCGGCGCTGCGCACCCTGCCGCCTTATTACGACGATCCGCTCTACATCGGCGCGCTGGCGAAGAGCCTCACGCGCCAGCTCGCTGCGCTCGACTTCGCACCCGACCGGCTGCTGCTGAGCTTCCACGGCATGCCGGTGCGGACGCTCGAGCTCGGCGATCCTTACCATTGCCATTGCCGGAAGACCGCGCGGCTGCTCGGGCAAGCGCTCGGCCGCGAGGTCGACGTCGCCTTCCAGTCGAAGTTCGGCCGCGCCAGGTGGCTCGAGCCGGCGACCGATGCGACGCTCGCCGCTTATCCGAAGCAGGGCGTCAAGCGGCTCGCGGTCGCGGCGCCCGGCTTTTCGGCCGACTGCATCGAGACGCTCGAGGAGCTCGGCATCCGCGGCCGCGAGACGTTCGCGGCTGCCGGCGGCGAGCGCTTCGCCTTGCTCGATTGCCTCAACGATTCGCCCGAAGGCATGGACATGCTGACCCGGCTCGTGGCGCGCGAGCTTGCAGGGTGGCGGGAGCAGTCATAAGCGCTGCGGCCGGAGAGGAGAGGTTTATGGCACGAGTGGCGATCGTCACCGGCGGCACGCGCGGCATCGGCGAGGCGATCAGCATCGCCCTCAAGGACATGGGCATGCAGGTCGCGGCCAATTACGCCGGCAATGAGGAGCGCGCCCGCGCCTTCACCGACCGCACCGCCATCGCAGCCTACAAGTGGGACGTCTCCGACTTCGACGCCTGCCAGGAGGGCGTCCGCAAGGTCGAAACCGACCTCGGCCCGGTCGACGTGCTGGTCAACAATGCCGGCATCACCCGCGACGCGACAATGAAGCGGATGGACCACCAGAAGTGGCAGGATGTGATGGATACCAACCTCGGCGGCTGCTTCAACATGGCCAAGGCGGTGTTCGAAGGCATGACCGGCCGCGGCTATGGGCGGATCGTCAATATCGGCTCGATCAACGGCCAGGCGGGCCAATACGGGCAGGTCAATTATGCGGCCGCGAAGTCGGGCATCCACGGCTTCACCAAGGCGCTTGCCCAGGAAGGCGCGCGAAACGGCGTCACCGTCAATGCGATCGCGCCGGGTTACATCGACACGGACATGGTCGCCGCCGTGCCCGAGGACGTGCTGCAGAAGATCGTCGCCCGAATTCCCGTCGGCCGGCTCGGCAAGGCGGAGGAGATCGCCCGCGCGGTCGGCTTCCTGGTCGACGAGAATTCCGGCTTCATGACCGGCTCGACGCTGTCGATCAACGGCGGCCAGCACATGTATTGATGGCGGAATACGCGCCGCCGAAAAAACGGTCGGTGCTGATTGCCGGCCATGCGACCTCGATCAGCCTCGAGCCGATGTTCTGGCGCGCGCTCGAAGTCGCGGCCCGCGAGCGCGGCTGCCCGCTCAATGCCCTGGTCGCGGAGATCGACGTCGCCCGGCTCGATGCCGAACGGCCGCCCAACCTCACCTCGGCGATCAGGCAGTGGCTTTTCGCGCGAAGCTCAGCACCGCGTTCGTGAACGCCGCGCCGCCGTCGGGCGCATGGTCGAGGAACAGCGCCGGCTCGATCAGTTCGAGCTCCATGATCCGGAGCGTGCCTTCGTCGTCGGGGACGATGTCGACCCGCGCATAGGTCGCCCTGGCC
>DATENV010000017.1:0-3012 GCA_035274805.1 Sphingomicrobium sp.
TCATCAAAGCCATTGGATCGGTCGCCGCGGGTCCGTCGCCGAAGCCGAATGCGGGCGGCGACCAGGCCGGGAACGGCTGGTCCTTCTTCAGGCTCTCAGCCCAGAATTCCATCAGCATCTGCTGGGCGCGGCCCATCACCAGCGTCCAGTGCTGCCAGTCCTCGAGCGTCGGGATCGCGCTCGCATTTGTCTCGTCAGCCATGCTCCGCCCTTTACGCGCGGTTGCCAACGAAACGAAGCTCGGACGATAGTGCTGCAATGATGCGCCCGATCGTCTTATCGCTCAGCCTGGCGCTTGCCGCCTGCGCGACCATGCCCCCTCCCGCGCCGACCGGCCGTGCCGAAGTCGGAGCCGCGTTCGACCGCAACGGCGAAACCGCCAGCTTCGCCGACGGCATAGCCGACCCGCAATCCGGCCGCCGGGTGACAATCGACGACCCCGTCCGCGTCGCTTCGATCAGCAAGATGGTCGCCGCGATCGGCGTCATGCGCCTGGTCGACCAGGGCAAGCTGGACCTGACCAGCGACGTTTCGCGCTGGCTCGGCTGGCCGCTGCGCAACCCGAGCTTCCCCGATCGGCCGATCACGCTCGGCATGCTGCTGTCGCACACCTCATCGATCCGCGAGCACGACGACAATTACGTGATCCCGCTGGGCGGCTCGCTGCGGGAGGTGATGGCCGACCCCCGGAACTGGGACCCGCGGCACGGCCCCAGCTACGGCTATTTCGCCTACGTCAACATGAACTACCCGATCGTCGCCTCGGTGATCGAGCAGGTGACGCGCGAGCGGTTCGACCAATGGATGCACCGCAACATCCTCCAGCCGATGAAGCTCGACGCCTGCTTCAACTGGCCGACCTGCAGCGACGCGGCCGTGGCTCGCGCGGTCGAGCTCGACGGTCCGGATGGCAAGCCGCTGAAGGACGATCTCCACGGTGCGCGGCCAGCCTGCCCGGTGTTCGTCAAGGACGGCGAGCCCTGCGACCTCGACCGCTGGAAACCCGGCGAGAACGGCTCGCTGTTCTCGCCGCAGGGGGGCCTCCGCATCTCGGCCCGCGGGCTCGCGACGATCGGCCGGATGCTGCTCAATGGCGGGACGCTCGACGGCATCCGGATCCTCTCACCGCAGTCGGTCGAGACGCTGTTGACCCAAGTCTGGCGCTTCGACGGCCGCAACGGCGTCACCGACGGCGGCTTCTACTGCAGCGCGGGCAACGGCACCCACCAAATCCCCAATCCGTTGCCCGGCTGCGCCGACGACCTGGGCAGCAAAGGCGCCGTGCTCGTCGGTCATGCCGGCGACGCCTACGGCCTCAAGAGCGGGCTATGGATCGACCGCCGGCGCGGCCGCGGCATCGCTTATTTCGTCACCGGGGTTGCCGACCCCGCACCCAAGGCGCCGGGCAGCGCCTACTCCGCCGCCGAAGTCGACGCTTTCCGGCGGACCTGGGCCCTGCTTCCGCGCTAGCTCAGCAGACCAGGACGCTGCCGCTGTACCAGGGCCGCTCGCAGCCCTGGTTGTGGCTCATCCACCGCGGGTAGGCGCGCTCCGGCCGCTCGTGCCACCAGTCGTTCCACTTGTCGGGGCTGAAGCTGCGGTTGGCGTCATAGTCGCCGTAATCGTAATAGCCGCCGGCGCCGTAACCGCCCCCGCCGGCGAGCACGTCGGCGACGCGGATGTGGCGCGAATGGCCGCGGCGCTGAACCGGAAGATAGCGGCCCGGCCCGATCTCGGGCGGTGGCGAGCCGAAGCGGATGTCGCGGAATGCCGACGACGCGCCGAAACCCGATGTCTCCAAACTTTGCGCCGATGCGGGGACAGCGAGCGCCGCCGTCACCACCAGGCCAAGCAACGCACGGTGCATGTGCTGCTCCTTTCATGTCGTTGCGGACATGGACCTATACGCCTTCGCACCGGCATTGTTGCGCGGTGAGAATACCCATTGGCGCCCTGCGGCTCATTGGGCTGTTCATGGCCGCGAAAGCGTCGCCGCCGCTAGGGTGGGCCGATGCCCGCCGGCCTGCCCGTCGCGATTGCGCTGTTCGCCCAGGCGGTTGGCGCGGCACCGACCGCGGCCGAGGCTGCCGCAACGGCCAAGCCCGCCGAGCGCGACTGCGCGCCGCAAACGCCGAGCGCCAACCCCAACGAGATCGTGGTCTGCGCGGTGAAGCCGCAGGGCTACCGCATCGACCCCGACCTCATGGAAGCGCGGCGCGAGAAGAAGCGAGGCGCGGCCGGGCGGCCGAAGAGCCCGCACGAGAGCTACGCCGACCATAGCTGCGCCACCGTCGGGCCGATGGGCTGCCGCGGCGGGCCGACCGTCAACCTCCTCGCCGCCGGCCTGGTCGCGGCGCAGATCGCCGGGCGGGTCGCGAAGGGCGAGGATGTCGGCGGCATCTTCAAGACCACGCCCGAGCCGACCGAATATCAGCTCTACCTCGAGGCCAAGAAGCGCCGCGAGGCGAAGGAGGAAGCCGAGGCGGCGGCGAAGGTGAAGGAGGCGGCGCGAGCCACCACTCACCCCGCCAGGCCGTAACTCACTTCCACAGCTGCAGCGCGCGGATCGCCTTGGGCAGCGCGGGGTTGTCGTCGGCGCGGGCGACGACGCGCTGGACCATCTTCCAGCCGCGGCGAACCTTGCCCTTGCGCCACAGGTCGGTGACCCAGAAGGCGCCCGACCAGTCCTCGCCGTCCATCCGCGCCTTCAATTCCATCGGCGCGGCGAAGATCGCCATCCCGCCGACGCTCCGCACATAGATGTCGCCGAAGCGGTAGGACGAGCATTGGTAGCGGTTCGCGGCCGCAGCCAGCCAGCTCGGCCGGTCGAGGATCATCGGCGGCTTGGAGCCCGTCAGCAGGATGAAGTTGCTGGCGGTGACGGCCTTGAGCGCGCGCATGTCGCCATTGATCCAGGCGCGCATCCAGCGATGCTCCATGGTCTCGATGACGGGGGTCAGGTCGGCCACTACGCTTACTTTCGGCTCGTCACGATCAGCGGAACAGCAGGAC
>DATENV010000018.1:0-4981 GCA_035274805.1 Sphingomicrobium sp.
CGCCACCGCCACCGCCGCCTCCGCCGCCGGCCGTGCAGGGCGCTGAGTCGATCCTCGGCCCGATCGAGCAAGTCAGCCAGCCCGGCCAGATCGCGACGGTCGATCCGAGCGAGCAGCAGCAGGAGAAAAAGCAGGAGAAGGACCAGGGCGAGGACGGCGATGACGGCAGCGCCGACGCGGCGCTGGGCCTCATCAACACTGGCCCCGTGCAGCTCAAGACCGACCTCGAGGAGCCGGTCACCAGCGGCGGCATGAACACCATGATCGACGAGCCGGGTAATCCCGACTGATCGGAGGATCAGATGAACAGGACAACGATTGCGATTGCAGCGGGCATCACCGCTCTGGCGGCGGGTACGGCATCATCCTGGGCCGCCACGCCGCTCAGCGTCCGCGACAGCTGGCGTATCGGCAACGCCGGGACGAGCTTCTGTTCGGCGCAAAGCCTGACCGTCGACAAAGCGCTCACCGGCCTGTTCGACGGCGGCTATGCGATTACATGCCGCGATGCCGCCTTGCCGGTCGGAAAGCTCTACAAGCTCCGAAATACGGCTGGCGCCGCGAGCCGCATCGGGGCCGACCGCGCCGACCGCGCGACGTGCGCAGCCTCCAGCCGCGGCAACGTGCCCGGACTGGGGCCCGTCGAGGTCTTCGACTGCAAGCTCAAGGACGCCGACGTCAATTACCGTGGGTATCAACTTCGGCGCGGCAAGATGATTTACGCCGCGCAAGGGCTGGCCGGTTACGACAGTGCGCTGCAGCTCGGCCTGCGCAGCCTGGTCGCCGACGAGACGGTCAAAGGCGAAATCTCAATCGCGACCACCGGCGCGGGAGACCCCGCCGCGTTCGCTCGCGTGCAGGCCGGGACGCTGTCGTCCGACAAGGCGCTCGAGGAAGCCTACCGCCGCAACAACGCGGGAAGCTACGCCGAAGCGGCCGAGTTCTTCGCCGCCGCCAGCACCGGCTCGGGCGAAGCGCCGGTGAGCCGCGCCGAGGCCCTCGTCAACGAGGCGCTGCAGAAGTCGAACCTGGGACGGTTCGCGGAGGCCGATTCACTATTTTCCCGGGCGGCCGAGCTCGTCGGATCTGATCCGATCGTTGCCCGGCGGCTGCGCAATTATCGAGCGATCCACGATCTTAACCAGGGCGACCCCAAAGGCGCGCTCGCAGAACTCGCCAAGCCGCTGCCCAAAGCCGTCATCGACAATGAGCGCGGCGCGACCGCGCGGCTCGAGATCGACACCGCGCTGGCCAGGCGGCTTAATGCGGACTCGAAGTTCGGCCAACAGCTCGGCGCCCAGTCGGACGAATTGCTGCCCGACGAAAAGGCCATGATCCTCGACGGGCAGGCGATGCAGCTGCGCGGTGCTTCGCTGCGGCTGACCGGCGATCGCAACGGGGCGCGTGACGCGCTTCGCCGCGCCGATGGTGAGTTGCTCGCTGTTCGCGCCGGGAAGGTCGCGTCGATCCTGTGGATGCGCGCGCAGATCTTCGGCGACCTTGGCGCCATCGCCGAGGAAAACGGACAGGCCGCCGAAGCCAGCCGGCTGTACCGGCAGGCCGTCACGCTGCTCGAGGTCAATTACCCGGGCAGCGCGGTGCTGTTGAATTCCAAGGCGCGGCTCGCCGGCTATCTCGCCCGGAACGGGCAGCTTGCGACCGCCGAGGCCATGTTCAGCGACATCGTCCATTCGCAACCCGACACCAGCAACTTGCCGCCGAGCTTTGCCAGTGTCCTTCGCCCCTACGTCGACCTGCTGCTGAAGAAGGGTGACGACCCAAAGGCCAACGCTGAAATCTTCGCGGCGACCCAGCTGATGGTCCGCCCCGGGCTAGCCCAGACCCAGGCCGTGCTCGCGCGCGAGCTGACCGGCGGCACCGACGAAGCCTCGCGGCTGTTCCGTCAATCGGTCACGCTAACCCGCCAGCTCGAACGCGCGCGCATCGAGCTCGCCCGGCTCCAGGACCTGGCGAAGCCGACGCCGCAGGAGGCGGTTCGAGCGCGGGTGCTGCGCGCGTCGCTGGACTCGTCGCAAAAGGAGCAGCTGACGACCCAGGCCGCGCTCGCCAGCTTCCCCCGATACCGCGCGGTCTCCAGCGACACGATTGCGCTTGCCGATCTGCAAAAGATCCTGCGCCCGGGCGAAGCTTATTACCGGATGACCATCGTCGGCGATCAGGTCTATGCAATGCTGGTCACGCCGACCGCGGCGCGAGCCGTCAAGCTGCAGGCCAGCGCGAAGCAACTGGACGAGCAGGTGAGCGCGCTGCGCGACACCATCTCCAAGGTCGAGAACGGCCAGCGCACGACCTACCCGTTCGACGTCGCGCTTTCACATCAGCTTTACGGTGAATTGTTTGGCCCGTTCGGGGCGACTATCCCGTCGGTCACGCACCTGATCTTTGAGCCCGACGGCGCGATGCTGCGCCTCCCGGTCAACCTGCTGGTCATGGATCAACCCTCGGTCGATGCGTACACTCAGCGCGCGAAGACCAGCGAGGATGCGGCCTACGACTTCCGCGGCATCGCCTGGCTCGGTCGCGACCGGGACATCAGCACCGCGGTCAGCCCGCGCTCATTCGCGCAGCTCCGCAGCGTGCGGCCGTCGGCCGGGCGCAAGGAATATCTCGGCCTCGGCGAGAACACGCCGCCTTCGGCGGCAGCCGCGGGTCAGGTCCCGGCGACAGCCGACCGCGATTGCATCCTGCCCTTGTCGTCGTGGAGCCGGCCGATCTCGGCGCGCGAGCTCGAGGTCGCCGGCTCGATCCTCAGGCAATTCGATCCGAACGGCGTCGACATCGTCACCCGGGACCAGTTCACGGATGCGGCGCTGGAGGCGCGAGGCAACCTTGCCGACTACCGGATCATCCATTTCGCAACGCACGGGGTGGTGACCGCCCGCGCCGCAAAGTGCGCGGCGCAGCCGGCACTGCTGACCAGCTTTGGCGGGAGCGGGTCCGATGGCCTACTGACCTTCCGCGATATTTTCGATCTACGCCTCGATGCCGACATCGTCATCCTTTCGGCCTGCGACACTGCCGGCAAGGCGAGTGCCGCGGCGACTCAGCAGGCCGGGCTGTCGAGCGGCGGCGACGTTGCGCTGGATGGTCTCGTCCGCGCGTTCGTCGGTGCTGGAGGGCGGCTGGTCATCGCCAGCCACTGGCCGGTCCCGGACGACTACAACGCGACGCAGCGTCTGATTACTGGCCTGTTCTCGACGGCGCCTGGAACGCCGACGGTCACTGCGCTCAGGATGTCGCAGCGCCAGCTGATGGACGACGTCAACACGTCGCACCCATTCTACTGGTCGGCGTTCGCCGCGGTTGGCGACGGGGACATTCCCATCATCCGCGCGCGCAAGGCGCAGATTGCCCAAGCGGGCAAGTAAGGCGCTTATTGATCCTGGTTTTCAGGATCTGGCTGCGCGTCGCCGCACCGGCACGTCGTGATGCGTGGCGCCGGCCGCTTCACGGGCGCCGAATTCGCCTGACCCGCTGCTGGGGATATCGCAGGGACTTGCTCCGCTGAAGCAAGCGCAAGCTGGGTCGGCCGCGCCTTCGTTTGGGCTGGCTTGGGCGAAGCGGCCTTCGGCGGCTCGGCCGCGGCGGCGCGGCAGATCGCAAAAGTGCCCAGGGCAACCATCGACAAGCGCACGGCTTTTTTCATCATGCCGCAACCCTATCGAAACGCGGTTTCCGAGCCCTTTCGCTAAATGGTTAAAAGCATTGAAGGAATCGCCGTGCGGACCAGCATCCGCAAGGAAATCCTTCGAAATTTCAATGATATAAAACTACCTGAGGAAACTGTCTGGCCGCCGACTTTCATTGACTTTTGATTAACCAAAATGCACATGGCGATTCTTGACTCAGTCAAGGGGGCAACCATGACAAGCAGTCTTTCGACGTCCAACAATCGTAGAATGATTCTGACCAGCGCGGCGGTAATCGCGGTGGGTCTCGGTGCGTACGGGCTTGGCCGCGTTTATCCGCCGCTCGGGCCGACCGCGGGCACGGTCGCGCCGGCGGAACGCTATGTTTCCGCTCAGGTCGGGGAAAGCGATGTGACGCTTGGCGACACGTCGGTTCCCGAGCTCATGCAGACCGACGCGTTCGAACTGATGGTCAAGGACCCGCAGTTCCGGTCTCTCGCCGCGAGCCCTGGCTTCCAGGCGCTGCTGGGACAGCCGCAGGTGATGGCCGCGCTGTTGTCCAATCCGCAGGCATTCGCGTCATTGGCGTCCAACCCGCAGTCCTTCGCCGGCGTCGCCCAGGCGGCGCAAAGCCTCGCTTCGGTTGCACCGGCCGCGCAGGGCCAAAATGCCGGCATGCTGCAGGCCGTCTATGGCCACGCGGACGCGATAAAGGCGCTTCTCTCGCATCCGGACGCTTTCGCCTCGATCGCCGCCAACGCGGCTGCCTTCGGCAGCCTCGCCAACAATGCCAATGCCTTCGGCAGCGCGCTGAGCGCGGGCGACGCGCGCTTTGCAAATAATGCCCTCGCCTTTCAGCAGCTTGCCAACGACAAGGCGGCAATGAGCGCGCTGGCGGCGGATCCTGGCGTATTCAAGTCGCTCGCCGCCAATGCCGGTTCGTTCAACGCGTACGCCGGCCAGCCGCAGGCTCTCCTGGCGACAATCAAGAACGCCGCGAACGCTGCGCAGCTCGCGGCCCAGGCCGGGGTTTCGCAGCAGGCTCTGCTGGCGGCCGCGGCAAACCCCAATGCCTACAGCGCGCTGGTGGGCCAGCCCAAGGCCGCGCAAGCGGTGGCCGGCCATTACCAGGCCTTCGCGGCGCTCGCCTCGCAACCTGACGTGCTGAAGTCCGTGTTCGCCAATGCTGGCACGTTCAAGCAGTTCGCCAACAATTCGGCGGCGTTCTCCCAGTTCGCGGCGACGGCCGGGAACAATGCCAAGTTCGCGAACAACGCGAACTCGTTCCAGCAGTTGGCCAGTAATGCGGACGCGATGAAGGCGCTCCATGC
>DATENV010000019.1:0-2094 GCA_035274805.1 Sphingomicrobium sp.
AGGCGGCCTTCGTAGGCGCGCACCAGCGCGGGATTGAATTGCGCGAGCCGGGTGCGGTCCAGCGGGAGCACCCCCGAGGCGGAAATGCCCTGGAACGAGCGAAAGCAGGGGTGCGGCGGAAAGACATGGACGCTGATCAGGCCGACATCCATCGCGCGCAGGCCGCGCGGGGTCAGGGGCGCGACGGCGAGGGCGGCGCGCCTGATGACACGGCTGCCGGCGGCCACTTCGACCGGCTCGCCGCTCGCCGTGAGCAGGACCACCGCCGCGTGCCGCACGGTGTTCTGCGTCACGACCCAGGGGCTCGTGAAAATGAATCCGCGGGGTCCGAACCAGTAGAGGTTGTCCTTCATTACGGAGGACAACGCCCCATACGCGAGAGCACGGCCATGGCCTGCCCGGGTGCGAACGTCGTGCGACGTGGCGACCTGCATGACGATGGATCGATGGCTCCCTGCCGCTCTCGACGAGGCTACTCCGGGCCCGATCGGAGCGTCAATGACGCGCTGCAGCGAAACCTGAACAGCAACTACGTACAAGGTCGCGGCAGATATCCTCGCTAAAGTAAAGCAACATCGCGGCACCCGCTCCAACCAGGGAGAAAACAATGATTCATCGACGGCTCGACAAGCGGCTCGGCCTGCTGTTGCTCGCCGGCGCGGCGCTGATAGGCCCCGTGACGGCATATTCGCACGACGACGATTCACGCAATTCCGGCCCGGGCTCGGGCCATTCGGGCCGCGACCGGGACCGATTCGAGATCCGGACGCTTTCCAACCGCGCCGATCTGATCAGCGGCGGCGACGCGCTGGTCGAGGTGCAGGCGCCGAAGGACGTCGATCTCAACGACGTCGTGATCACGTTGAACGGCCGCAACATCACCGCGACGTTCACGCGCAATACCGCTGCCCGCAGCTTCCGCGGCCTGGTCAGCGGCCTCCGCGACGGCAGAAACACCCTCGAAGCCGGCGCCCGGAAGCATCACGGGTCGGACCACGAGGAAAAGCTGGAGATCACCAACCACCCGATCGGCGGACCGGTGCTGCTCGGATCACAGACGACGCCGTGGATCTGCGCCACGCCCGCAGCCGTCCCCCAGGTGGGCAACACGCCCGCATCGAATGCGAGCGGCCTGACCACCTTTGCCGTCGATGAGCAATGCAATATCGCGACCGAATTCCACTTGTTCTATCGGACTAGAACCGCGGCGTGCGCATTCGTATTGCCGGATCCGAGCCCGACGAGCATCGCACCGACGCCTGCCAACTCGTGCTTCCAGCCCTATGTGCCGGGCGTGACGCCGGCGGACTTGGTCGCCTCGACCACCACCAGCACCGGCGTCACGTTGCCGTATATCGTGCGGGTCGAGCGCGGCACCCTCAATCGCGGCATCTACGACATCGCCGTGCTGTTCGACCCGACCAAGCCGGCCTGGACGCCGACCGCGCCGCAGCCGCAATGGAACGGCAAGCTCCTCTACACCTTCGGCGCGTCCACCGGCCAGCCGCGCCTGCAGTTCCGCAGCGAGCAAAACTGGGTCGTCGCGGGGATCACCGGCACCAATGACGACAGCGCTCTCAGGCTCGGCTTCATGGTCGCCGACAACAGCCTCACCGACTCGCTGTTCAACTCGAACCGGGTCCTGAACGCCGAGACGCTGATGTTGATGAAGGAGGACATCGTCGACACGTACGGCGAGATCAAGTACACGATGGGCAACGGCTGCTCGGGCGGCTCGATCCAGCAGAACACGGCCGCCTCGATCTTCCCGGGCCTGCTCGACGGCATCCAGCCGAGCTGCGACTTCCCGGATTCCATCACCACGGGCCTCGAGGTCACCGATTGCGTGCTGCTGGTGAACTTCTACGCCGGGCAGGAGTGGGGGGATCTGATGAAGGCTGCGGGCCTCACTCAAGCGCAAATCAATGCGAAGAAGGCGGCGATCAACGGCCACCTCGATCAGAATGGTTGCCAGCAGTGGAACAATCAGTTCGGCTTCAACAACAAGCCGGGCAACTACGCGCGCACGCTGGTCGCGGCCGCCGACGCCCAGACGGGCAGGCTGACATTGCAGAACGAATCGCGCAACAACTG
>DATENV010000020.1:0-3074 GCA_035274805.1 Sphingomicrobium sp.
CCGTCGCGCGGCGATGGGGAGGGGAACCATCCGAAGGATGGTGGAGGGGTAAATGGCGCCGCCGCGCGAGAAGAATGCGAGTGTGCTACGCGCAGGTGCACTGCGCCGGACCCTCACTCTTCCTGAGGGCTTGCTGTGGCAAGTCCTTCGTCACAGTGGTTACGGCGATTCTCGTCGAATGCCGACGCCATTTACCCGTCCACCATCTCGCTACGCGAGATGGTTCCCCTCCCCACAGCTTCGCTGCAGGGAGGAACTGAAGCGAGCCACTCGGCCAAAGCGGTTCGGGCGCGGTCGGTGTAGGCCTTCTTGCGGTCGGCGCGCTTCCACCGGCCTTCGATCGGCGGCATCAGCCCGAAATTCACGTTCATCGGCTGGAAGGTCTCGGCATCCGCACCGCCCGTGATGTGGCCGAGCAAAGCACCGAGCGCGGTCTCCGCTGGTGGAGGGGCCAACGTTTCGCCGCGCAGCTCGGCCGCCCAAAAGCGCGCGGCCAGGATTCCGACCGCGGCGCTTTCGACATAGCCTTCACAGCCGGTAATCTGGCCCGCGAACCGGATGTTGGGCTTCGATTTGAGCCGCAGCTCGCGGTCGAGCAGCCGGGGAGAGTTGATGAAGCTGTTGCGGTGGATGCCGCCGAGCCGCGCGAATTCGGCATTCTCGAGGCCTGGGATCGTGCGGAAGATGCGGACCTGCTCGGCGTGCTTGAGCTTGGTCTGGAAGCCAACCATGTTCCACAAGGTCCCGAGCTTGTTGTCCTGCCGAAGCTGGACGACCGCGTACGGCCAGCGGCCGGTGCTCGGATCGTCGAGGCCGGTGGGCTTCATCGGCCCATAGCGCAGGGTTTCGGGACCGCGCTCGGCCATCACCTCGATCGGCATGCAGCCCTCAAAGTAGGGCGTGTCGGTCTCCCATTCCTTGAACGGCATCTTCTCGCCGTCGACCAGGGCTGCGACGAAATCTTCGTACTGCGGCCTGTCCATCGGGCAGTTGATGTAATCCTTGCCGCCCTTATCCCAGCGCGCGGCCATCCAGGCGACATGCATGTCGATGCTGTCGCGGTGGATGATGGGCGCAATCGCGTCGAAGAAGGCGAGCGCGCCTTCGCCGGTCTCGGCGGCGATCGCCTCGGCGAGCTTGGAGCCGGTCAGCGGTCCGGTCGCGACGATCGCCGGATGATCGGGGAGCGCGTCGATCCGCTCTCTCACGACGGTGATGTTCGGATGCCGCTCGATCGTCCGCGTCACCTCGGCCGCGAAGGCTTCGCGGTCGACCGCGAGCGCAGACCCAGCCGGCACGCGGTGTTGGTCGCCCGCGCGCATGATCAGGGAATCGAGTGCGCGCATCTCCTGGTGGAGCAGGCCGACGGCATTGTGCTCGGCATCGTCGGAGCGGAAGCTGTTCGAGCAGACCATTTCGGCGAGGCGGTCACTTTCGTGCGCCGGCGTCATGTCGCCTCCGCCGCGCATTTCGGAGAGCCGCACCTTGAGGCCGGCCTCGGCGAGCTGCCGGGCGGCCTCCGATCCCGCCAGCCCGCCACCGACGATGTGGATGTCGAATGTCATGCGGGGCTGTTAGTCCCGGGCGACCGCGCTATCCAGCAGCTATGCGCATCTTCACTATCGGTTACGAAGGAACGACGGTGCCGGAGTTTATCGCGACGCTCCGGGCGGCGGGCATCGAGCGGGTCATCGACGTGCGGGCGTTGCCGCTGTCGCGACGGCCGGGCTTTTCCAAGTCGGCGCTTCGTGCGGCGCTCGAGGAATCCGGAATCGAATATGTCCACCTGAAGGCGCTTGGGACGCCGTCGGAAGGGCGGACCGCGGCACGGGCGGGTCGGCATTCGGACATGGCGCGCATCTATGCCGGCCAGCTCGAACTGCCCGAAGCCATTGCGCAATCGGCGCTGATGCTCGAGTTGGCGCGCGAGAAACCGACGGCCTTGCTATGCATGGAGCGCGACCCGGCGGTGTGCCATCGGACCTTGCTGATCGATGCGGTCGCGGCCGACGCCGAGGTGGTTCACCTCTACGCGTCGTAGCTCTCACTCTTAGGAACCGCATGAATTCTGACCGGTTTCCCCTGCGGCAACAAGAGAGGGAGAAGTCGCATGAGGAAAATGGGCATCCTGATCGGTGGCGCGATCGCGCTTGCCGCATGTGCACGAACGCCGCCCCCAGTGGTCGACCTCAACAACCCGTTGATGGCGCCGGGCTTCCTCGCCCAGGCCGGGAGCGCCAATGAGTGGGAGATCGAATCGAGCCAACTGGCGTTGCAAGCCTCACAGAATCCGGCCGTCCGCAGTTATGCGAACATGCTGATTGCCGATCACACCCAGATGGGCCAGCAAGTTGCGCAAGCGGCGATATCGGCGAGGCTGCAGCCGCCAGCCGCGGCGCTGCTTCCTGCGCAGCAGGCCGCGATGGACCAGCTGCGGGCTGCCGGCACCGGCTATAGTTTCGACACGGCGTACCGGCAGTCGCAAATCGATGCGCATCAGCAGGCGATCGCCTTGATGCAAAATTACGCGACGGGCGGCGACGTGCCGGCGTTGAGGACGACCGCCGCGGGCGCGATCCCGGTGATGCAGCGGCACCTGTCGATGGCGCAGTCGCTGGTTGTGGTTCCGCCTCCGCCACCGCCGCCTCCGCCGCCGCCACCGCCCCCGGTCCGGCGCTCGGGCGAGAGGGGCTAGGCGGGCGTTTCGCCGGCCACCGGTGCGGGGTAAACGAGATGCCCGCCGCGGGCGACTGCTGCGGGCGTCATCCGCGCGGGTTCGATCCGTCCTTTAGCCATCAGGTGGAGGACGGGTCGCCCGTGCAGCAACAAATAGTCGGCGATGATGCGCCGGTGGCAGCGCCACCACACCGCTTCGGAACACATGATCGCGGTGGACGTGCCGGCGGCGCGCGCCATGAGCTCGGCCAGTGCCTCGGCGAAGGCGTCCGACAGCGCGTAATCGGCGTAATTGTGAAAGCTCCGGTTGGTCCAGAAGCCGTTCACGTCAGCCGCCACGTCGCGCGCGCGGCCCCGCAGGCCGCCGAGGCCGGGAATTCGATCGTAGGCCACTTGCC
>DATENV010000021.1:0-2178 GCA_035274805.1 Sphingomicrobium sp.
TCCGCGCGACCGGCTCGAGGCCCTTGTCCCGGGCGACGGACGCGCGGGTCAGCACGACCGCGGCGGCGCCATCCGAGATCGATGAGCTGGTCGCGGCGGTGATCGTCCCTTCCTTGGCGAAGGCGGGCTTGAGCTGCGGGATCTTGTCGGGGCGGCCGCGGCCCGGCGCTTCGTCGGTGTCGACCTGGGTCTCGCCGGCGCGGCTCTTGATCGTCACCGGCACGACCTCGTCCTTGAACCCGCCATTGTCGATCGCGTCCTTGGCGCGGCGCAGGCTCTCGATCGCGTAATTGTCCATCTGTTCGCGGGTGAGCTGATATTCGTCGGCGGTGCACTGGGCGAAGCTGCCCATCGCCCGGCCTTCCTCATAGGCGTCCTCGAGGCCGTCGAGGAACATGTGGTCGTAGGCGGTGTCGTGGCCGATGCGCGCGCCCGAGCGGTGCTTCTTGAGCAGGTAAGGGGCGTTGGTCATCGATTCCATGCCGCCCGCGACGATCACGTCGGCATTGCCGGTGCGGATCGCCTCGTCGCCCATGATCACCGTCTGCATGCCCGATCCACAGACCTTGTTGACCGTCGTCGCCTGGACCGACTTGGGCAGCCCGGCCTTGATCGCCGCCTGGCGCGCGGGCGCCTGGCCGAGGCCGGCGGGAAGCACGCAGCCCATGTAGATCCGGTCGATATCCTCGGCGGACACGCCCGCGCGCTCGACGGCGGCCTTGACCGCGGTCGCGCCGAGGTCGGTCGCCGAAGCGTCGGCGAGAGCGCCCTGCATCGAGCCCATCGGCGTGCGGGCAATCGATAGGATGACGGTTGGATCTTCAGCGATGGTGGCCATGTCGTGCTCCGGAGTCGGATTGTTGCAGCGCACATAAGACCGCGCGGCCCGCAGTTCAAACCGCGACGCAGGCCGCTCGCAGATTAAGCAATTGACTGTTCGGCGCGGCGATCCATTGTGCGTGCGGTCACGAACCAGGGGACGCTCCGATGCACTCGCGGGTTCCGTTTGCCGCCTTGGTGGCTGCAACTGCAATGTTTGGCATATCGGTAGCGAGCGCGCAGACGGCGCCGCCGCCGGCACCAGCGCCATTCGCCGTGCCGCCCTTCAAGAACCTCAAGGTGTTCCCGAAGGACATCGGCCGCGCCGACCTGCTGACCAACATGAAATTCTTTTCGCAGTCGCTCGGCGTGCGCTGCACCCACTGCCACGTCGGCGAGGAAGGCAAGCCGCTGTCGAGCTTCGATTTCGCGTCGGACGCGAAGGACAAGAAGCTGATTGCACGCAAGATGCTGGCGATGGTCCACCGCATCAACCAGCAGGATTTCGACGTTCACGACTTCGCCAACGTCAAGGTGACCTGCTTCACCTGCCATCGCGGCTCGACCAAGCCGCTGACCGCGCCGCCGCCCGGCGCGCCCAATGCCGTTCCGCCACCGCCCGGCGCAGCGCCGGTCAAGCGGCGGGAGCGCGGCGCCTAGGGCGTTTCCAACCGCCCGCCCTCTCTGCTAGCGGCACCAGCCGAGAGGATATCCGATGACCGAAGCCAGCCTCGATTTCGACCTCGGCGAGATGGCCGACACGATCCGCGAGACGACGCGGCGCTTTGCCAAGGACAAGATCGAGCCGATCGCCGCGGAAATCGACGAGACCGACGAATTCCCGCGCCAGCTGTGGCCGCAAATGGGGGAGCTCGGGCTGCACGGGATCACCGTCGAGGAGGAGTGGGGCGGGCTCGGCCTCGGCTATCTCGAGCATGTCGTCGCGCAGGAGGAAGTCGCCCGCGGTTCCGCCTCGGTCGGGCTCAGCTACGGCGCCCACTCCAACCTGTGCGTCAACCAGATCCGCCGCTGGGCCAACCCCGAGCAGAAGCGCAAATATCTGCCGCAATTGATCAGCGGCGAGCATGTCGGCGCGCTGGCAATGAGCGAGGCCGGCGCGGGGAGCGACGTCGTCGGCATGAAGCTGAAGGCCGACAAGAGCGGCAACGGCTATCGCCTCAACGGCACCAAGTTCTGGATCACCAACGGCTCCGAAGCCGACACGCTCGTCGTCTATGCGAAGACGGGCGAGGGGTCGGGAGGCATTACGACGTTCCTGATCGAAAAAGACATGCCGGGCTTTTCGATCGGTCAGAAGATTGACAAAATGGGCATGCGCGGATCGCCGACGGCCGAGCT
>DATENV010000022.1:0-4971 GCA_035274805.1 Sphingomicrobium sp.
CGGGTTCATCATCGAAAGCGCCATCGATGCGCGCGGGTCATCGCTGATCGCCGTGCCGGGCGGCACGACCGGCCCTGCGATCTTCGCCAAGCTCGCGAGCCAGGCGCTGCCGTGGAAGAAGCTCAGCATCATTCCGACCGATGACCGGCTGGTGCCGATGGACGACGAGCGCAGCAATGTGCGGGCGATCGCCAAGACGTTCCTGCCACTCGGCGCGCGCGTGGTCCCGATTGCGACCGAAATCCCCGACTACAAGCTGGCGGGCAATTCGGCCGACGCGCGGCTGCAGGACCTGCCGTGGCCGCCCGATCTGGTGTGGCTTGGCGTCGGGAAGGACGGTCACACCGCGTCCATTTTCACCGGGCCCGACCTGCAGGACGCGCTCGATGCACCGAAAGCCCGGCGCGCCGTTGGCGTGATGCCGGACCCGCTCCCGGCCGACGCGCCGGTGGCGCGCGTGACCCTGACCCGGGCCGCGATCCTGTCGGCGCGGACTGTCACGATCACGATCACCGGCGCGGAAAAACGGGAATTGCTCGAACAGGCGATCGCCGACGGGCAGAGCTCGAAGGTCCCGATCGGCCGCGTGCTCGCCGAGGCCGAGCAGCCGATCGACATCCACTGGTGCCCGTAAGCTAGACCTCGTGGAGGCGCCGGCCCGCGGTCTCCTTGAGGAACAGCAGCGACACGATGACCGAAATCCCGGTGAACACCACCGCGTACCACAGCCCTTCGTAGATGTTGCCGGTGATCGCGACGATCGCGAAGCTGGTCACGGGGAGGAAGCCGCCCACCCATCCGGTCCCGACGTGGTACGGGAAGGACATGGCGGTGTAGCGCACCCGGGTCGGGAACATCTCGACCAGGGCGGCGGCCTGCGGTCCGTACAGCGCGGTCGCCGCGACCACGAAGACGAGCAGGATCAGCGTCAGCAGCGTTATGTTCGCATGCGCCCGGTCGGCCTGCTTGGGATAGCCAGCCGCCTGCAGCTCATCGCCGATCAGGGCGGCGGTCTTCGCCTTCAGCGCCTTGAGGTCCGCGCTGCTGAGATTTTCGCCGCCCGCGATCGGCACCCGCTCGGTGCCGACCACGACATAGGTGTTCGCGTCGCCTGACTTGCTGGTGGTGAAGCTGATGCCCTTGGTGACCAGCGTCGACTTGGCGATGTCGCAGGCACTGACGAACTTGGCCGTACCGACCGGATCGAACTGTACCGAGCAGGTCTCCGGGTCGGTCTCGACGAAGATCGGCGTCGATTGCTGCGCCTCGACGAGGCGCGGGTTGGCCGCCGCGGCGATCCAGTGCGACGCCGGGAAATACAGCACCAGCGCGAGCAGCATCCCGCCGATCATCACCGGCTTGCGGCCGATCCGGTCGCTGAGCCAGCCGAAATAGACGTAGAGCGGCGCGCTAACGACGGTCATCACGATCAGCAGCAGGTCCTTGATGTCCGCCGGCAGGCCGAGCGACCGCTCCAGGAACACCTGCATGTAGAAAAAGGTGAAATACCAGACTGCACCCTGTGCGCACATGATGCCGAAGAAGGCGACCAGGACGCGCTTCAGGTTCTTGGCCTGGCCGAACGCTTCGCGCAGCGGCGCCTTGGTGACCTCGCCTTCCGCGCGCAGCCGCGCGAACTCCGGGCTTTCGGCGAGCTTCGCCCGCATCCACACCGAAATCGCAAGCAGGACGGCCGATACCAGGAACGGGATGCGCCAGCCCCAGGCGTTGAATGCGTCCTCGCCGATCGCCTGGCGCGTCGCGACGATCACCAGCAGCGCGGCGAGCAGGCCAAACGAGGCGGACGACTGGATCCATCCGGTCGATGCGCCCCGCTTGTCCGCCGGCGCATGCTCGGCGACGTAGATCGCCGCCCCGCCATATTCTCCGCCCAGCGCAATGCCTTGCAGGATGCGCAGGAAAATCAGCAGCACGGCCGCGGTCGAGCCCGCCTGGGCATAGGTCGGCAGCAGGCCGATCAGGAACGTCGAGGCGCCCATCAGGCTGACCGTCACCAGGAACGCGCCCTTCCGCCCGAGGCGGTCGCCGACGACGCCGAAGATCAGCGCCCCCAGCGGCCGGAAGGCGAAGCCCACGGCGAACAGCGCGAGCGCGGCGATCAGCGCCGGCGTCGGGTCGAGACCCGCGAAGAACACCCGCGAGATGACCGGTGTCAGGCTGCCGAAAATGAAGAAGTCGTACCATTCGAACGCAGTGCCGGCGGACGACGCGATGATGACGCGGGCCATCGACCATGGCTTGTGCGGACGTTGCTCTGCTGCGCTCGCCATCTGCTCTCCCCCTGCCGCCGAGGGATAGCAGCGCGGCGCTCTCAGTCCAGCTTGCGGATGACCTCGTCGAACCGCGCGACGACGATCCCGAAGCGCTTCACGCTCATTTTGTTGGTCACCTGGCCCGGTGCCGCGGGCGCCAGCCATTGGTCGAACGAGAGATGGTTCTTCGCCTTGTAGCGGATGCGAACCCTGTCGTGCCGAGGGTCGACGTCGACGCGGACAGGGCCCGCCGCATCGGTCAGCGTCCCTTCGTAGCGGTTCGGGCCTGTCTGGCGCAGGCGCCAATAGCGGAGCCGCGGCGGTTTGCCCGGCTCATGGATCGTCTGCGCGAGCAGCAACGAGCCGTCTTTTTCGGTGCTTCCGACGCTGTCGACGCTGATCTTCTTGGGCGACTGCAACAGGACTCTCAGCGTGCCATCGCCATGCGTCCGGCCGCGGAAGAATTCGACCGGGTTGAATGCGGCATCTGCCGGCGTTGCCGCGGCGATGAGCAGCAGTAGCGCCGCGGCCAGCTTCACTGCCGGCCGGCGACCAGCGCGTCGACGATCGTCGGGTCGGCGAGCGTCGACGTATCGCCAAACCCGTCGGTCGCCCCTTCGGCGATCTTGCGCAGGATGCGCCGCATGATCTTGCCCGACCGAGTCTTGGGGAGAGCGGGCGTGAACTGGATTTTCTCGGGTGCGGCCAGCGCGCCAATGTCGTGACGCACTTCCTGGACCAGCTCCTTGCGGATGGCGTCGTCGCCTTCCTCGCCGGCGTTCAGCGTGACGAACGCGTAGATCGCCTGTCCCTTGATGTCGTGCGGATAGGCAACCACCGCCGCTTCAGCGACCTTGGGATGCGATACCAGCGAGCTCTCGACCTCGGCCGAGCCCACCCGGTGGCCGGAAACGTTGATCACGTCGTCGACGCGGCCGGTGATCCAGTAATAACCGTCCTCGTCGCGGCGGCAGCCGTCGCCGGTGAAATACTTGCCGGGGTAGCTCGTGAAGTAGGTCTCGAAGAACCGCTGGTGATCGCCCCACACGGTCCGCATCTGGCCCGGCCACGATGCGGTCAGGCAAAGGTTTCCGCTCGCCGGACCGTTCAGGGTTTTGCCGTCGGCATCGACCAGCTCGCAGCGGATGCCCGGTAGCGGCTTGGTCGCCGAGCCGGGTTTTGCGGGAATGGCGCCGGGAATCGGGGAGATGAGCGCCGCCCCCGTCTCGGTCTGCCACCAGGTGTCGACGATCGGGCAGCGGCCGTCGCCGACCACGCGCCAGTACCACTCCCAAGCGTCGGGGTTGATCGGCTCGCCGACCGTGCCGAGCAGCCTGATCGACTTGCGGCTGTAACGCTTGACCGGCTCGTCGCCTTCGCGCTCCAGCGCGCGGATCGCCGTCGGAGCCGTGTAGAAGATCGTCACTCCGAGCCTGTCGACCGTCTCCCAAAAGCGGCCGAAGTCGGGGTAATTGGGCACGCCATCGAACATCACGCTGGTCGCGCGCATCGTCAGCGGGCCGTAGACGACGTAGGTGTGGCCGGTGACCCAGCCGATGTCCGCGGTGCACCAGAAAATGTCTTCTGGCTTGTAGTCGAAAATCCAGTCGAAGGTTGTCGCCGCCCACACTGCATAGCCCCCGGTGGTGTGCACGACGCCCTTCGGCTTACCCGTCGACCCCGACGTGTAGAGGATGAACAACGGGTCCTCCGCCTTCATCGGCTCGGGCTCGCAATCACTCGCCAGGCCGTCGCGCAAGTCGGCATAGCGCAGGTCGCGGCCCTCCTTCATCGGGACCTCGGCGCCGGTGCGCGTGACGACGATGACGGTGGGCACATCGCGCTCGAGCAGGGCCTCGTCGACATTTCGCTTGAGCGGGATTTTCTTGCCGCCGCGGACGCCTTCGTCTGCGGTAATCACGGCGCAGGCACCGCAGTCGGCGATGCGCCCGGCAAGGCTGTCGGGCGAGAAACCGCCGAACACCACCGAGTGGACCGCGCCGATCCGCGCGCAGGCGAGCATCGCCGCCGCGGCTTCGGGGATCATCGGCATGTAGATCATCACCCGGTCACCGCGCTTGATCCCGCGCGACTTCAGCAGGTTGGCGAAGCGGCAAGTCTCTTCGTACAGCTGGCGGTATGTCCAGCGGGCGCCTTGCCCGGGCTCGTCGGCTTCGAAGATCAGCGCGGTGCGGTCACCATGCTCGGCCAAGTGGCGATCGAGGCAATTGACCGACAGGTTGAGCTCGCCGTCTTCGTACCAGCGGATGTGGAAATCGTCTTGGTCGAACGACCAGTCGCCCGCCTTGGTCGGAAACCTGCTCCAGGTCAGCCGCCGCGCCTGGTCGAGCCAGAAGCGGTCGGTGTCCGTGTTCGCCTGTTCGTGGAGCTCGGCGAGCTCTCGCGGTCCGATCCGCGCATCGAAGCTTTCGGGAACCGGATGAACCGCTTCCTTCATAGGCCACGGCTCATGTCGATCACGAAGCGGTAGCGCACATCGTTCTTGAGCAGCCGCTCGTAGGCCTCGTTGACCTGGTTCATCGCGATGAACTCGACGTCGGGATAGATCTGCTTGGCGGCGCAGAAATCGAGCATCTCCTGCGTCTCAGGGATGCCGCCGATGGCCGAGCCGCCGACCGCGCGGTTCCACCAGATCAGGCTGGCGCCGACGAAACCCGGCATCGGCGTCAACGCGCCG
>DATENV010000023.1:0-4079 GCA_035274805.1 Sphingomicrobium sp.
CCACCGCGCGCTCGAGGCACGCCAGACCAGGGGCTCGACCGTCCTCACGATCTGACGCCTCCGCCTTCACATTTCAGCGACGCCCCTGTAAGGCTCCGCGACTTTTTGCACCCGACGGAGACCAATCTTTTGGCCAAGGAAGAATTACTCGAGATGCGCGGCCAGGTCGTGGAGCTCCTGCCGAATGCGATGTTCCGCGTGAAGCTCGAGAACGGCCATGAGGTTCTGGGTCACACCGCCGGCAAGATGCGCAAGAACCGCATCCGCGTGCTGACCGGCGACGAGGTCCTGGTCGAAATGACGCCCTACGACCTGACCAAGGGCCGGATCACCTATCGCTTCATGCCTGGCCGCGGAGGCCCGCCCGGCTACACGGGCTAGAGCGGCCTGATGCGGCTGATCCTCGCTTCGGCGAGCCCGCGCCGCCTCGATCTGTTGGCGCGCATCGGCGTCAAGCCCGACGCGGTCGTTCCGGCCGATGTCGACGAGAGCGTTCCCAAGGGCGAGCTGCCGCGCCAGCATGCGCTGCGGCTGGCGCGTGAGAAAGCGGAAGCTGTCGCGGCTAAAGAGCCGGACGCTTTGGTGCTCGCGGCCGACACAGTCGTCGCCGTCGGCCGGCGCATCCTACCCAAGGTTGAGGACGAGGTGACACTGCGTGCGTCGATGAAACTGCTCTCCGGACGCCGCCATCGAGTGCTGACCGGCGTTGCGCTATCGATCCCCGGCAAAGGCGTTCGCGAACGGCTGGTGGAAACGATGATCGCGATGAAGCGGCTGAGCGACGAGGAAATCGACTTTTACGCGAGCCACGGCGAGTGGCGCGGCAAGGCCGGCGGCTATGCGCTGCAAGGCTATGGTGAGGTTTACGTCAGGCACATTGCCGGTAGCTATTCGAACGTCGTCGGACTGCCGCTCGCCGAAACGCGCGTGCTGCTGAAAAGCGCGGGATATCCGCTTGCCTGAATGGCTGATCGAGCGCGGGGCCGGCGAGGCCCGGTTCGCGCTGGTCGACGAGGGCCGGATCGTCGAAGCCCGCGTCGAACTCGATGGGGGGATAGCCCCGGGCAGTGTCATTGCCGCGCGGCTGACCGAGGTCGGTGCCGGCGGTCGAAATGCCGTTGCGAGGGGCGCGAATGGCGCGGAATATCTGCTCCCGAGGGGCGCTCCCGGATATGCCGAGGGGGTCCCGCTCAACATTGAGATCACCCGCGCGGCGCTGCCCGGCACGGAGCCGTGGAAGCGGCCGCTGGCGAGAGTCACGGACGCAGGAGTCGAGGCCGCGCCGCCGCTGCGCGGCAGACATCTCCCGTTTCCGGCCCCGCGTGACGAGCTGGCGGAAGCTGGCTGGGACGACCTGATCGACGAGGCCCGCACCGGCATCGTCCGTTTCGCCGGCGGCGAGCTCCGGGTTTCGGCGACGCCGGCCATGACGCTGATCGACGTCGACGGCTATCTCGCCCCGGAAGAGCTGGCGGTGGTTGGCGCATTGGCAGCGGCACAGGCGATCCGCCGGCTCGACATCGGCGGGTCGGTCGGGATCGACTTGCCGACCGCCGGCAGCAAGTCGGCGCGGCAAGCCGCGGCCGCAGCGATCGACGAACATTTGCCACAGCCGTTCGAACGAACCGCCGTCAATGGCTTCGGCTTCATCCAGATAGTTCGCCCCCGTCGCCGCGCGTCGCTGAACGAGCTGGCGCAGGACCGCGCCGCGTTCGAAGCGCGCGTTTTGCTTCGACACGCCGCGCTCGACGGAGCAGGAGCAAGGCGCCTCGTCGCTCATCCGGCGGTGATCGCGATCCTCCAAACCCGTCACGAGTGGCTGGACCGGCTCGCCCGGCAGGTCGGCGGCGCGGTCACCTTGCGGGCCGACCCCAAACTTTCCATCTCGGGCGGGTATGCCGAAAACGTCTGACAAGCCGAAAAAATGCCCCTTATGCGGGAGGCCAGAGCGGCCCGATCACGCGCCGTTCTGCAGCCGCGGCTGCAAGGACCGCGACCTGCTTAAATGGCTCGGCGAAGGCTATCGCATTCCCGGTCCGCCCGCCGACCCCGAGAGGGTGGACAGCGAAAGTGGCGACGGTTAGGGAACCGCTCGCCGTTCGGCGTCACCCGTGCCGATGCGAATGCCCAGGTAGCTCAGTTGGTAGAGCACGTGACTGAAAATCACGGTGTCGGTGGTTCGATCCCGCCCCTGGGCACCATTTGCCAGACCCGAATATCCGGCTTGCGGCGGCGGGGGATCGTCCCGTGGCCAACGCGCGATGCCTGAAGCTCGGGGTGCGGCGGCGCTCGCGGAGCCGACGCGTCCCCGGCCCGTTACAGCTTCTCGGTCAGTTCGGGCACGATCTTGAACAGGTCCCCGACCAGGCCGATGTCGGCGACCTGAAAGATCGGCGCTTCCTCGTCCTTGTTGATCGCGATGATCGTCTTCGAATCCTTCATTCCGGCGAGGTGCTGGATTGCGCCGGAAATGCCGATCGCGAGATAGACTTCGGGCGCAACGATCTTGCCGGTCTGCCCGACCTGGTAATCGTTGGGCGCATAGCCCGCATCGACCGCCGCACGGCTCGCCCCGACGCCCGCGCCGAGCTTGTCGGCGAGCGGATCGAGCAGCGCATGGAACTGGTCGCTGCTGCCGAACGCGCGGCCGCCCGAGACGATGACCTTGGCGCTGGTCAGCTCCGGCCGCTCGCTTTCGGACGCCTCGGCCGAGACAAAGCTGCTCAGGCCCGGATCCCCGCCGGCATCGACCTGCTCGACCACCCCTGATCCACCCTCGGCCGCCGCTTTCTCGAACGCCGTGGTGCGTACGGTGATGACCTTTTTCGCGTCCTTCGACTTGACGGTCGCGATCGCGTTGCCCGCGTAGATCGGCCGGGTGAATGTGTCGGGCGCCTCGACCGACAGGATGTCGGTGATCTGCATCACGTCGAGCAGCGCGGCGACGCGCGGCGCGATATTCTTGCCAGTCGTCGTCGCGGGCGCGAGGAAGGCGTCGTGGCTCTCCATCAACTTGGCGACAACCGGCGCGACCGCTTCGGCAAGCTGGTGCTCCAGAGCCGGCGCGCTCGCCGCATATACCTTCGACACTCCGCTGATCTTGGCAGCGGCCTGAGCGACGGCGTCGACATTGTTGCCGACCACCAGCGCGTTGACGTCGCCAAGCTGCGCGGCCGCGCTCACCGTCGCGAGCGTCGCATCCTTGATGTGGCTGCCGTCATGCTCGATCAGGACCAGAACGCTCATTTCGCAATCCCCAGACCCTTGAGCCGCTCGACCAGCTCGTCGACGCTGCCGACCTTGATCCCGGCCTGGCGCTTGGCCGGCTCGACCACCTTTAGCGTCTCCAGCCGCCTTGCGACATCGACGCCGTAATCGCCCGGCGACTTGGTCGCGAGCGGCTTGGACTTAGCCTTCATGATGTTGGGCAGCGACGCGTAACGAGGCTCGTTCAGGCGCAGGTCGGTGGTGACTACGGCCGGCAGGTTGAGCTTCACCGTCTCGAGTCCGCCGTCGACCTCGCGGGTGACGGTCGCGGCATCGGACACCTCGACCTTCGATGCAAATGTGCCCTGCGGCCAGCCGAGCAGCGCCGCGAGCATCTGCCCGGTCGCATTATTGTCGTCGTCGATGGCCTGCTTGCCGAGCACGATCAACTGCGGCTGCTCCTCTTCGGCGATCTTGGCGAGAATCTTGGCGACGCCGAGCGGCTCGACCTCCTCGTCGGTCTGCACCAAGATCGCTCGGTCGGCGCCCATCGCCAGCGCGGTCCGCAGCGTCTCCTGCGCTTTCGCCGGGCCGATCGACACCGCCACGACCTCGGTCGCGACACCCTTTTCCTTGAGCCGGATCGCCTCCTCGACCGCGATCTCGTCGAAGGGGTTCATGCTCATCTTGACGTTCATGAGATCAACGCCCGAGCCGTCCATCTTGACCCGCGGTTTGACGTTGTAGTCGATCACCCGTTTGACGGCGACCAGCAGTTTCATGCGCTTGTTACCTCCGTTGCCGCGCCGCTCCGCGCGACGAATTCCTGGATGAGATTGGGCCATTCGTCGCGTTCGGGCAGAACGTCATAT
>DATENV010000024.1:0-9149 GCA_035274805.1 Sphingomicrobium sp.
TTCCCTCGCCAGGCCCCGCGCTCGAGCCGAAACTGGTCGCCGAAGCCCGCGGTGCCGCCGACGCGGCGGCGCTCAAGCTGCGCTACCACGACCCACGCTTGCACGCGCGCGTTGCGCCCGTCGACATCGATGCCCGCGCCGTGTTCGACGCGCTCGAAACAGCCCGCGTCGAAGCGCTCGGCGCACGCGCGATGGGCGGCGTTAGGGGCAATCTCGCGCAGCTGACCGAGGCCCGCGTGCGCGGCGACGCGATCGTCCGCGCGCGCAGCGCCGAGGAAGTGCCGTTGTCGACTGCCGTCGGCCTTATCGCGCGCGAGCGGCTGACCGGCGAATCCTCGCCCCGCGCGGCCGCCGCCGGGCTTAAGCTGGTCGCGCCGTGGATCGAGGAGAAAGGCGCGGCCGAGCTCGATGCGCTGGCGCTGACGCTCGATGACCAGGCTGCCTTCGCCAGGCTGTCGCGCCGGCTGCTCGAGGACCTCGATCTGGCCTCGGCCGAGCAACCCCTCGAAGACCAGCCCGATTCCGGCGACGACGCCGAGGGTGAGGAAGGCGGGAGCGAAGATAGTCCCGAGGAGGGCGATGAGGGGACGCCGGGCGGCGGCGACGTCGAAATGCGCGGCGAGGAGGTCGAGGACGAGAATGCCGAAGAGGACTCGAACGACGAGATGGAAGCGGGAGAGGAGGAATCCTCGACCGGCGACGATCTCGGCGAAAACGTGTTCGCATCGCCTGGCGGCCGCAACTGGGACCTGACCCCGCAGACCGACTACAAGGCGTTCACCACCCGGTTCGATGAAATCGTCGAGGCCGTCGAGCTATGCGACGAGGAGGAGCTCGGCCGGCTTCGCGCCTATCTCGACCAGCAAATGAGCGGCCTCCAGAACGTCGTCACGCGGCTCGCCAACCGGCTCCAGCGGCGGCTGATGGCGCAGCAGGCGCGAAGCTGGGACTTCGACCAGGAAGAAGGGATGCTTGACGCCGCCCGGCTGGCCCGCGTCGTCGTCAATCCGCGCCATGCGCTGTCGTTCAAGATCGAGCGCGACACCGAATTCCGCGACACCGTCGTCTCGCTGCTGATCGACAATTCGGGCTCGATGCGCGGCCGCCCGATCGCGATCGCGGCGATTTGCGCCGATATCCTCGCCCGGACGCTCGAACGCTGCGGCGTCGCGACCGAGATCCTCGGCTTCACCACCCGTGGGTGGAAGGGCGGCCAGAGCCGCGAGTCCTGGCTGTCGGCGGGCCGGCCGCCGAGCCCCGGACGGCTCAACGACCTGAGGCACATCGTCTACAAGCGCGGCGACGAGCCATACCGGCACGGCCGCCGCAACCTCGGCCTGATGATGCGCGAGGGGCTGCTCAAGGAGAATATCGACGGCGAGGCGCTCTTATGGGCGCACAACCGGCTGATCGCGCGGCCGGAGGAGCGGCGCATCCTGATGGTGATTTCGGACGGCGCGCCGGTCGATGATTCGACCGCGTCGGCCAACGGGGGCAGCTATCTCGAGCGCCATCTGCGCCAGGTGATCGAGTGGATTGAAAAGCGCTCGACGGTCGAGCTGATCGCGATCGGGATCGGCCACGACGTCACCCGTTATTACGGCCGCGCGGTGACCATCATGGATGCCGACCAGCTAGCCGGGGCGATGGTCGAGCAGCTCGCCCAATTGTTCGAAAGCCGCTGACGACACCTCCATGTGCAACCTCTACACGCAGCAGAAGTCGGTCGACGAAATCGCGCGGCTGTTCCGCGAGATGGATCTGCCGCTGAGCTTCCCCGAAGGCCTGCCGAACCTTCAGCCCAGGGACATCTGCATCACCGACCCGGCACCGATCGTTCGCGCGGCGGGAGGCGGGCATGAATTGGTCGTTCTCCGCTGGAGCTGGCCGGGCCCGGGCGGCAAGCCGGTCTATAATTTCCGTTCCGAAGGACGCGAATTTTCGACCGGCCGATGCCTGATCCTCGCCGACGGTTTTTATGAGTTCACCGCTGCGGCGGATCCTAAGCAGAAGCGCAAGGATCGCTGGTTGTTCACGAGCCGCGGTGAACCGCTGCTCGGGATTGCGGGGCTGGTGCGGACCGTGCCGGAGCTGGGCGAGGCGTTCACCATGCTGACCACCGAGCCTGGCCCGGACGTCGCCCCTTACCACAGTCGCCAGGTCGCGGTGCTGCCGTCCGACGCCTGGCGCGGCTGGCTCGATCACGAAGTCCGGGCTCGCGACCTGCTCGCTTCGCTTCCGGCGGGTAGCCTCCAGGTGCGCCAGGCGCCGCGCTGATCGGGCAAAAAAATGGCCCCAGCGCGATTACGCACGCTGGGGCCCCCTCGTTACGCGACGCGAGGGAAACGGCCTGTCGCCAGGCGTGGCAGGGAAAAGGGGATAACCCCGCCAATGACAGGGTGTATGGACGATTCGCGGGGAATGGACGCTGAACGCAGCGTGCAGCTTTCGTTCAGGAAAATCCGTGAAAATTCAGTCTGTTAGCCGACTTTACGCGGCAGCTTTCGTGCTCGCCTTCTTGGCAATTTCGCGCTTCAGCTTGCGGACCTTCGGGCTGAGCTTGTCGTCGCTGGTCTTGAGCAGCCAGTTGTCGAGGCCGCCGACATGCTCGACCGAGCGCAGGCCGTGGGTCGACACGCGCAGCTTGACGCTGGTCCCCAGCGCATCGGAGATGAGCGTCACGTTCTGCAAGTTCGGCAGGAACGTCCGCTTGGTCTTGTTGTTGGCGTGGGAAACATTGTTGCCCACCTGACGGCCCTTGCCGGTCAGCTCGCAAACCCGCGACATGGTCTTCTATCCTGATTTTCGTGTGCCGGTCCCTGCATGAGAGGGCCCGAAGAGCGCCGCCCGTTAGCCGCTCGGGCTCGGCGCGTCAAATCTTGTCCCGCCTTGCGACGCGGGCAACCCAACCACAAATCTTGCGTTTGGCAATTGTCGGTCCGTTGACCTTGTCGAGAGTTAACTCGAACTTCGTGGGATCACCGCCATGCGCGCCGTCGTCTTCGTCCTGATCGTCGCGATCATCGTCATCATCGCGGCCATCGCGACAGGCTTCCTCAACATCAACCAGATCCGCGGGGCCAAGGCCCCGGAGGTCACCGCGACCCGCAATGGTGTCACCGCGAAGGGCGGACAGCCGCCCGCATTCGATGTCGAGACCGGTTCGGTCAAGGTCGGCAGCAAGGACGCGACGGTGAAAGTGCCGAGCCTGGTCGTTCAGAAGCCCGTGCAAAATCAGGCGAGCGCGGCGACCAACAACGCGATGTGACTTGGGCCCGCGGCTCGGCTAGCCGGGCGCGATGATCCTTCGATCCAGCTCAGGACAGGGCTTTCCGCTGCCTGCCGCAATGCGCCGCGCGCTCGAGCTTGCGGCGGAAGCCGCCGCCGCTGGCGAGGTGCCGGTGGGCGCGGTGGTCTCTCGGGGCGATCAGATCGTTGCCGAAACTCGCAATGCGATGCGCGGGTCGACCGACCCCACCGCGCACGCGGAAATGGAAGCGATCCGCGCCGCCGGGGCAGCGTTGGGCACCTCACGCCTCGACGAATGCACCTTGTGGGTGACGCTGGAGCCGTGCGCGATGTGCGCGGCGGCGATCGGCCTTGCCCGGTTCAAGGAACTGCGGTTCGCCGCAGAGGACCCGAAGGGCGGGGGCGTCGTCCACGGGCCCCGTATCTTCGCCCAGCCGACCTGCCATCACCGCCCCGACGTGCTTGGCGGCATCGGCGAGGACGAAGCCGGCGAACTCCTCCGGCGCTTCTTCGCCGAGCGCCGCTAGGCGCGATACGGTACCAGCCGGATTTCGATCCGGCGGTTGGCCGCGCGCTGGGTCTCGGTGGTTTCCGGATTGTAGAGCGGGGTCGTCTCGCCGAGGCCCTTCGAGGCGATCCGCGCCTTGGCGACCCCGTGCCCGGCAAGATAGCTGGCGACGGCGGCAGCGCGCTTGTCGGACAAGGCCTGGTTGGTTTGCGGGCTTCCGGTCGAATCGGTGTGGGCGAGCACGTCGACGAAGGTGCGGTTACGGGTCTTCACGGTCCGCGCGATCTCCAGCAAGGTGGCGTCGGTCGTCGCCTTTACCGCGGCGCTGCCCGTGTCGAACGTGAAGGTGGCCGGGATCCGCACGACGATGCTGCCCCCGACCTGCAGCACGTCGAGGCCGATGCCCGCCGTCTGGCGCCTAAGCTCGGAATCTAGCTCCATCATATAGGCGCCCACCTCGGTCGGCCCGAGCGGCCGGATCTTCGCCGCGCGCATCTTGGCGGCGCGGGTTTTGTGCCCGCCGATTACGTCGCCGAGCAGGTAGGGAGCGCTCGTGCCCAGTGGCCGGAACGCTGCCGGCACCACGACCGGCGGCGGCGGCGCGCTTCGACAGGCCGCGATCGCGGCCAGCGCCGCGCCGATTACCAGCGCCTTGAAGGTGCGGTTCGAAACCATCCCGGCAAGCTCCCCTGTGTCCAGCCGATGAAACCGGCGCCGCTATCGATGGTTCCGCCCTCGTATTGAGCGGCTGCTTGTGAACGGCTGCAAGACAAGGCTACACTCCGCGCGCCGCCTATGAGCGACCATTTAACCCCCATACCCTGGCTCGACGTCCTCTTGATCCTCGCCCTCGTGGCCTTGAACGGGGTCCTGGCGATGAGCGAGCTGGCGATCGTGTCGTCGCGCGAGGCGCGGCTCAAGGCGATGGCCAAGGGAGGCAGCCGGGGCGCGCAGTGCGCGCTTGACCTCTCCGCCGATCCGGGCCGTTTTCTGTCGACCGTCCAGAGCGGGATTACGTTGATCTCGATCTTCGCCGGCGCCTTTTCCGGTGCGAGCCTCGGCGAGCCGGTTGCGCAGCGCCTGCAACCGCTCGGCCTCGAGCCGGATACCGCGCATACGGTCGGTTTCGCGATCGTCATCGTGCTGACCACCTATGTCTCGCTGGTGATCGGCGAGATCGTGCCCAAGACCATCGCGCTGCGCTCGCCGGAGCCGATCGCGGTGGCGATGTCACGGCCGATGCTGTGGCTGGCCAGGATCACCGCGCCGTTCGTGTGGCTGCTCGATCGATCGAGCTCTTTGATCTTCAAGCTGATCGGGCTCGACAAGGAATCGAAAAATCACGTCACCGCCGAGGAATTGCACCTCGTCGTCGCCGAGGCGCAGACGGCGGGTGTGCTCGAGGAGGACGAGCGGGCGATGATCTCCGGCATCGTCCGGCTGGCCGACCGGCCGGTCCGCGAGGTCATGACTCCCCGTATGGAGATCGACTGGATTGACGTTGCGGCGACACCGGAAGAAATCCGGCAGGAGCTTCTCGACAATCCCCACAGCAGGATCCCCGTGGCTGATGGGTCAATTGAGAATATCGTCGGCGTCATCCAGACGCGCGATGTCCTCGCGGCGAATATCCGTGGTGAGGCGCTGGATCTCAAGCGGCTGTGCCGGGCCGCACCCGTCATTCCGGACCTGATGGACGCGATGGATGCGCTCGCCGTGCTCCGCGCGGCCGACGTCCCGCTGGCGCTGGTCCACGACGAATATGGCCATCTCGATGGGATCGTCACTCCGGGGAGCATCCTCGCCGCGCTCGCCGGGACCTTCGCGCATGACGTCGAGCAAGGCGAGGAGCCGCCGCTGGTCGAGCGCGACGACGGCAGCTGGCTGGTTTCAGGCGCGGCCAGCGCCGACCTCCTTGCCGACCGACTCGGCGTAAACATGCCCAGCGATCGCGACTATTCGACCGTCGCCGGCTTTGCCTTGTCGGTGCTCAAGCACCTGCCCGAGACCGGCGAGAAGTTCCGCCACGACGGCTGGTCGTTCGAGATCGTCGACATGGACGGGCGCAAGATCGACAAGCTGATCGCTTCGCGGCCGCGGAAGAAACCGGTCGAAACCCGGGCTGAGGCGGTCAGCTAGAGCTTCCCGAACTTCTGCTCGAACCCGTCGACGTCGTTGCGCGCGAGATAATCGGCCTGCTCGACAATCCGATCGCGCGCAATGCGGCCGCGGAAGCTCCCGAGGCGATTGTCGAGCCGTTCGATTTCGGTCGGAGTCAAATGCGCGAGCTGCTCGAAGCGCGTGAATCCGGCGTCGTGTAGCGCGTCCGCGAATTTCGGTCCGATACCTTTGATGAGGCACAAGTCATCATGCGGCTCTTTCCCGCCGCCGAGCTGGCGGTGAACCGGGGCGCGCAAGATCTCGCCGGTGAGGTCGCTGGCCGCTGCGGCATGTTCGCTGGCGATCCCGCGTCCTTCGTGCGGACGCTTATGCTGCGCCATGTGCGGCCGGGTCGGGGCGCTATCGGTCAGCTGCACCCGCTGCTTGGGACGGAGCAGGACGAAGGCCAGCACCAGCGCCACGACGACGATAATGAGCCACCAATATTCGCGGATCAGATCCATGCTTTCTCACCAATTCCATTGCGCGTTGTAACGACGGCGAAGCTCGACCAGATAGGCGAGCAGCAAACCGAAAAGAAAGCCCATCAGCGCCACGCCGGCGCCTTCGAGGATCAGCGGCGGCCCTGGCGGCGATGCGCTCCACTGCGCGCGGCTCACGCCCGGCACTTCGCTCATCAGCCGAACCAGTTCCGCCGTCTGGAAATCGTCCGCGGGCCCCGCCAGGACCAGCCGGCGGGTGAGCGGCCCGTGATGCAACCGCGCCGTGACCTGGGTCATTTCATAATTGTCCAGCACTTGGCGCGCGGTGCGTTCGACCAGCACGGTGAAGCGGTCCGCGCCGCCAAGCGGCCCGTGCCACAGTGCCGCCAACGCCAAGGTCACGCCGAAGCCCGCGGCGAGCATCAGGTTGCGCTTCGCGCGGCGTCGGAACGCGACAAGCCCCGCGACCGCGCCGATCAGCAGACCCGCGGCGAACGCCGGCCAGAAATAGCTCCACAGCGCGTTCATGCATTTTCCCGAGCCAGCTCGCGCCAGCCGATGTCGCGGCGGTGGAAGCCGTCGGCGAAGTCGATCTGGTCGACGGCTCGGTAGGCCCGCGCGCGCGCATTCGCGAAGGTTTCGGCGACCGCCGTGACGGCGAGCACCCGCCCGCCTTTCGCGACCAACCCTAGTTCGCCAACCGAGGTGCCCGCGTGGAACACGGTGACCCCCTCGACCTGCTCGGCAGCCTCGATTTCGCGGATCAGTCCACCGCTTGCCGGCGCGTCAGGGTAGCCGCGCGCCGCGACAATCACTGTCACGGCATGCTTTCCGATCAGCCGCGGCTCTTCGACCTCGCCCAGCCCCCCGGTCGCAACGGCATAGAGCAGCTTGGCGAAGTCCCCGTCGATCAGCGGCATGATGGCTTCGCACTCTGGATCGCCGAAGCGGACGTTATATTCGATCAGCTTGGGGCCGTCGGCGGTCAGCATCAGCCCGGCATAGAGCATTCCGCTGAATGGGGTGCCGGCCTCCGCGAGCGCGCGCGCTGTCGGCCGGACGATTTCGTCCATCGCGCGCTGCTGCAGGTCGGGCGTCAGCACCGGCGCCGGCGCATAGGCGCCCATGCCGCCGGTATTGGGGCCGGTGTCGCCTTCACCGACGCGCTTGTGGTCCTGGGCCGAGGCGAGCGGCACCGCGGTCTCGCCATCGACCAGCGCGAACAGGCTCACTTCCTCGCCTTCGAGGAATTCCTCGATCACCAGCGGCCCGCCGCCGGCGGCATCGATCGCGGCTTCGGCTTCCGCGCGGCTCATCGCGACCGTGACGCCCTTGCCGGCGGCCAGCCCATCGGCCTTGATGACTACGGGAATACCGAACCCATCGAGCGCACTAAGGCCATCGCTGGCGCGCTCGACGCGGACGTAATCGGCCGTTGGAATGGCGTTGGCGCGGCACAGGTCCTTGGTGAAGCCCTTGGAGCCTTCGAGCTGCGCCGCGGCGGCGTTGGGGCCGAAAACCGCGATGCCGGCTGCTCGGAGCGCGTCGGCGACGCCCGCGACCAGCGGCGCTTCCGGGCCGATGACGACCAGATCGATTTCCCGGCTCCTCGCGAGATCGACGACTGCGTCGGGCTGGCATGGGCCGATCGCCGCGCACTCAGCCCACCGGGCGATGCCGGGATTGCCCGGCGCGGCGACCAGTTGGCCGCAGCTCGGCGATTGCCTAAGGCGCCAGGCGAGCGCATCCTCGCGACCGCCCGACCCCAAGAGCAATATATCCATGGATCTTCCCGAAGAAACGCGTGCCGGCCTGTTAGCGAACGTCGCCCCCGGCGACAATTCGCCGGCCCTGACCGTCAGCGAGCTGTCGGGCGCGCTCAAGCGGACGATCGAAAGTGCCTTCGGCCAGGTCCGCGTGCGGGGCGAGATCAGCGGCTTCAAGCGCCACGGCTCGGGCCATTGCTACTTCACGCTCAAGGATGAAAATGCCTGCATCGACGCCGTGATCTGGCGCACCAGCGCGGCCATCCTCGCCTTCCGTCCGGAAGATGGCGCCGAGGTCGTCGCAACCGGGAAGCTGACGACCTACCCCGGTCGGTCCAAATACCAGATCGTTGTCGAGCGGATGGAGCTGGCAGGGGAGGGCGCGTTGCTGGCCCTGCTCGAAAAGCGCCGCAAGGCGCTTGCCGCCGAGGGCCTGTTTGAAGGGAGCCGCAAGCGCAAGCTGCCGTTCCTCCCGCGCGTAATCGGCGTCGTCAGCTCGCCGACCGGCGCGGTGATCCGCGACATCCTCCACCGGCTCGAGGATCGCTGTCCGACCCGCGTGATCCTGTGGCCGGTGGCGGTTCAGGGCGAAGGCGCGGCGGCGAAGATCGCGGGGGCGATCCGCGCTTTCGCCTCCATCGAACCGAAGCCTGACCTGTTGATCGTCGCGCGCGGCGGCGGCTCGATCGAGGACTTGTGGCCGTTCAATGAGGAGGAGGTGGTGCGCGCGGCCGCGGACAGTCCGATCCCGCTCATTTCCGCGGTCGGGCACGAGACCGACACCACTTTGATCGACTACGCCTCGGACCTGCGCGCGCCGACGCCGACGGCAGCGGCCGAAATGGCGGTACCGGTCCGCGCCGAATTGTTCGCCCAGCTCGGCGAATTGCAGCATCGCGCGCAGCATTGCCTCTCGCGGCGGGTCGAGCGCAGCCGCGAACGATTCGACCTCACCATTTGCCGGTGGCCGGCCCCGCAAACCATCTTCGCGCCGGTGGTCCAGAGGCTCGACGAGATCGGCGA
>DATENV010000025.1:0-2364 GCA_035274805.1 Sphingomicrobium sp.
CGGGTGGCGGCACGCCGACGCACCGGGTCGAAGCGCAGGCCGGCTATTTCAACAATGGGCTGGGCGCGCGGATCAGCGCGAACTGGCGCAGCGGAACGAGGGTGAACACGCTCACCGGCGACGACCTCCGTTTCTCGCCGCTGGCGACATTCGATCTGCGGCTGTTCGCCAATCCCGGCGACATTCCCGAGGTCGTTCTGAAGCATCCGTGGCTGCGCGGCACGCAGGTCCGGTTCGAGGTCCGCAACCTGTTCAACGCCCGCCCGCGCGTGCGCGACGCGGCAGGCAACGTTCCGCTGAATTATCAGCCCGGCCTGCTCGACCCGTTGGGGCGGACGGTGATGATCAGCTTCCGCAAGCTGTTCCTGCCCTCGCCGAGCGCGATGCGGCAGATGTTCCAGCGCGAACGGCAGCAGCAACAGCAGCAACCGCCGCCGCGCTGAGCGAATTTGGCAAATCGCGAATTTATGCGTTAGCGCCGCGGCGATGACGCCGGTTCAGCCCGTTCGGGGCACGCAAAGCTTGCTTGGAGAAGACGCCGACCGCCTTGCCGCGGTGGTCGCGGCGTTCGGGCGCGTGCGCCGCCTCTACGGCTTCAAGCGCGTCGAGGTGCCGACCATCGAGCACACGCAGGTATTTGCGCGGACCATCGGCGAGACCACCGACGTCGTTTCCAAAGAGATGTACTCATTTGAGGACCGGAGCGGGGAGTCGATCACGCTGCGCCCCGAATTCACCGCCGGGATCTGCCGCGCTTATTTGAGCGAGGGATGGCAGCAGCACGCGCCGATCAAGGTTGCGACGCACGGCTCGGCCTTCCGCTATGAACGGCCGCAGAAAGGCCGCTTCCGCGAGTTTCATCAGCTCGACGCGGAGATCATCGGCGCGGCCGAGCCGCAGGCGGACGTCGAGCTGCTCGCTTTCGCCGACCAACTGCTGAAGGAGCTGGGGATCGAGGGGACGGTCCTGAAGCTCAACACGCTTGGCGATCCTGAGACCCGCGCCGCGTGGCGCGACGCGCTGTACGACCATTTCCGCGGCCATGCGTCGGCGCTCAGCGAGGACAGCCAGGCGCGGCTCGAGCGCAATCCGCTGCGCATCCTCGACAGCAAGGCGCATGCGGACTGGCCGGTGGTCGACAGCGCGCCGGTGATCGACGATTTCCTGACCGCCGAGGCGGCCGACTTCTTCGGCAAGGTGACCGCCGGCCTCGACGCCGCGGGCATCGCCTGGGAACGCGCTCCGCGGCTGGTGCGCGGGCTCGATTATTACCGCCACACCGCGTTCGAATTCATCACGGACCGGCTTGGCGCCCAGGGGACGGTGATCGCCGGCGGCCGCTACGACGGGTTGATCGAGGCGCTCGGCGGGCCGCACACGCCCGCGGTCGGCTGGGCCGCGGGCATCGAGCGCCTGGCGATGATGATCGAGGCGCCCGAGCCCGAGCGGCCCGATATCGTTATCGTGCCACTGGGCGAACGAGCCGAAAAGGCCGGAGCGCGGATGTTGCCCGAGCTACGAAACGCCGGCCTAGCCGCCGACATGGCCTATCACGGGAACACGAAGAAAAGGATGAGCAAGGCCAACGCGGCCGGCGCCCGTTACGCTGTCATCATCGGGGACGAAGAGGTGGCACGAGAGGAAGTCAGCGTGAAGGACCTGCGCTCCGGAGAGCAATCATCGGTTCCGTGGAAGGGACTAGCTACGTTCTTTTGGAACCAAAGACTTTCGGAGTCTGGCTACGAGCGCAGGGGTTTTATCGGGAATATGAGCCCGGAATGACCCGCATCTCATCCGAACGCATCGCCTCGATCGAGGCGCGCAAGCATGAGCTGCAGCAGGCGATGTCGCGCGGCGATCTATCGACCGACGAGTTCGTGCGCCTGTCGAAAGATTATGCGGCGATCGAGCCGGTCGCCGCCGCGGCGCGCGAAGTCCGGCGCCTGCGCGCCGAGCTCGACGTGTTGAACGGCTTGGTCGCCGATCCGTCGGCCGAGCCTGAGCTCAAGGAAATGGCGGCGGCGGAGGCGGAGGAGATCCGCCACAAGCTGCCGCTTGCCGAACGTGCGCTCGCGGTGAAGCTGCTGCCGCGCGACGCGGCCGACGATCGCGCTGCGATGCTCGAGGTCCGCGCCGGTACCGGCGGCGACGAGGCCGCGCTGTTCGCCGGCGATCTGCTCCGCATGTACCAGCGCTATGCCGACACCCAGGGCTGGAAGTTCGAGCTCATTTCGGCGAGCCCGTCCGAGCTTGGCGGCTACAAGGAAGCCGTCGCGTCGATCAATGGGCCGGGCGTGTTTGCCCGTCTGAAGTTCGAAAGCGGGGTGCACCGCGTCCAGCGCGTCCCTGCGACCGAGAGCGGCG
>DATENV010000026.1:0-3700 GCA_035274805.1 Sphingomicrobium sp.
CACTTCACCGACATCGGCAAGAAGGCGATCCTCAACAAGGTCATCGAGGCCGAGCAGTTCGAGAAGTTCCTGGGCCGCAAATATGTCGGCACCAAGCGCTTCGGGCTCGATGGCGGCGAGGGCGCGGTCCCGGCGCTCGAAGCGGTGATCAAATACGGCGGCCAGATGGGCGTCACCGAGATCGACATCGGCATGGCCCACCGCGGCCGCCTCAATATCCTCTCGAACGTGATGGCCAAGCCGGCGCAGGCGATCTTCCACGAATTCGCCGGCGGCGCGACCAACCCGGCGGACGTCGGCGGCTCGGGCGACGTCAAATATCACCTCGGCACCAGCAGCGACCGCGAGTTCGACGGTAACAAGGTCCATCTGACGCTGCTGCCCAACCCCTCGCACCTCGAGGCGGTCGATCCCGTCGTCCTCGGCAAGGCGCGCGCGGTGCAGACCGTTCGCGGCGACACGGCCGGCAAGACCGTGCTGCCGATGCTGCTGCACGGCGATGCGGCGTTCGCGGGCCAGGGCGTGGTCTGGGAATGCCTCAGCTTCTCGGGGCTTCCGGGCTACGGCACCGGCGGCACGATCCATTTCATCATCAACAACCAGGTCGGCTTCACCACCAGCCCGCAGTTCGGCCGGTCGTCGCCTTACCCCTCGGACGTCGCCAAGGGCATCCAGGCGCCGATCCTCCACGTCAACGGCGACGACCCGGAGGCGGTCACCTTCTGCTGCAAGCTGGCGACCGAATTCCGCCAGACGTTCGGCCGCGACATCGTCATCGACATGTGGTGCTACCGCCGCTTCGGCCATAACGAAGGCGACGAACCGAGCTTCACCCAGCCGCAGATGTATGCCGCGATCAAGCAGCACCCGCCGATCAGCACGATCTACGGCAAGCGGCTGATCGGGGAAGGCGTGGTCGACCAGCCGTGGATCGATCGGGCCACGAAGGACTATGTCGCGCACCTGGAGGAGGACTTCGAGGGAGCGGTCTCGTACCTCCCCAACAAGGCGGACTGGTTCGAGGGGCGCTGGGCGGGGCTCGGCCGGCCCGACGAGCCGGTGCTCGGCCGGCGCAACATCGCCACCGCGATCAGCGACGACGAGGTCCGCCGCCTGGGCGAAGTGCTGACCACCGTCCCCGAGGGCTTCGCGATCCACAAGACGCTGCAGCGCATCCTCGATGCCAAGAAGGAGATGTTCGCCAGCGGCGAGGGCTTCGACTGGGCGACCGCCGAGGCGCTCGCATTCGGCAGCCTGATCGCCGAGGGCCATGGCGTGCGATTGTCGGGCCAGGACAGCGGCCGCGGCACCTTCAGCCAGCGCCACGCGGTGTGGGTGAACCAGCAGAGCGGCGAGAAATATATCCCCCTCTGCAACATCGAAGGCGGCCGCTTCGAGGTCCGCGACAGCCCGCTCAGCGAGTTCGGCGTTCTCGGCTTCGAATATGGCTATTCGCTCGCCGACCCGCGCTGCCTGGTGCTGTGGGAGGCGCAGTTCGGTGACTTCGCCAATGGCGCGCAGAGCATCATCGACCAGTTCGTCGCCGCCGGCGAAGCCAAATGGCTTCGCGCCAGCGGCCTCGTGATGCTGTTGCCGCATGGCTTCGAAGGGCAGGGCCCAGAGCACAGCTCGGCGCGGCTCGAGCGCTATCTTCAGCTTTGCGCCGAGGACAATCTTCAGGTCGCCAACTGCACGACGCCGGCCAATTACTTCCACATCCTGCGGCGGCAGATGCGGCGCGACTTCCGCAAGCCGCTGATCATGATGACGCCCAAGTCGCTGCTGCGGCACAAGCTGGCGGTGTCGAAGCTCGGTGACTTCACCGGCGAGAGCCATTTCCGGCGCATCCTGAGCGACCTCAATCCGCCGGGCGAAGGCGACACTCGGCGCCTGGTGCTCTGTTCGGGCAAGCTCGCCTATGAGCTGATGGACGCTCGCGATGCCGCCGGCGACCTCGGCGTCGAGGTCATTCGGATCGAGCAGCTTTACCCGTTCCCGTCCGAGCCCCTGGTCAAACGGTTGAAGGCGATGCCGAAGCTGACCGATCTGGTCTGGGCGCAGGAAGAGCCGAAGAACAATGGCGCGTGGCTGTTCGTCGACGACGTGCTCGAGCGCTGCTTGGCGGAGGCTGGGTTCGGCGGCATGCGCCCGCAATATGCTGGCCGCGACGCGAGCGCGTCGCCGGCCACCGGCCTTGCGAAGCGCCATGCGGCCGAGCAGGCGGCGCTGATCGCGGCGGCGCTCGGCCACACCTCGACAAGCGGCGGCGCTGCCGCCACTGAGCGGCCCGGAGCGGTCGCGGCAGAGTAAAAGGGTAGAGAGTGTCCACTGACGTTGAAGTCCCCGCGCTCGGGGAATCGATCACCGAAGGCACGCTGGCGCAGTGGTTGAAGAAGCCCGGCGAAGCCGTCGCCGCCGACGAGCCGATCGCCAGCCTCGAGACCGACAAGGTGAGCGTCGAAGTTCCTTCGCCGGTCGCCGGCGTGCTGACCGAGCAGCTGGTCAAGGAAGGCGATACGGTTGCGGTTGGCGCGGCGATTGCGCGCATCGACGAAAAGGCGACTGCAGGGGCGTCTGCCCCCGCGCAATCGGCGGCCGCGGCGACGACCAACCCGGCGGGGGCTGGCGAAACGCCGGCCCTGCGCGGCGACGACACCGCCCCGGTCGCGGACGCTGCGCAGGACGACGACCAGATCACCACTTTGTCGCCGGCCGTTCGCCGCGCCGTGCTCGAATATCATGTCGACCCAACCCGGATCCGCGGGACCGGCAAGGACGGGCGGCTGACCAAGGATGACGTGATCGCCGCCGCCGAGGCGCAGAAATCGGGTTCCACGGTACCGGCCGGGACCCCGGCGCCGCAGGCGAAAGCGCCGGCTCCGGAAACTAAGGCTCCGCCTCCTGCGCCCCGGCCTTCGCCGGGGAGCACTGGGGAGCGCAGCGAAGAGCGCGTCAAGATGTCGCGCCTCCGGCAGACGATCGCCAAGCGCCTCAAGGAAGCCCAGAACACCGCCGCCATGCTGACGACGTTCAACGACGTCGACATGAGCGCGGTGATCGACGCGCGGACCCGCTACAAGGAGCTGTTCGAGAAGAAGCACGGCATCCGCTTGGGCTTCATGGGTTTCTTCGTGAAGGCCTGCGCGCTCGCCGCCAAGGACGTGCCGTCGGTCAACGCCAGCCTCGAAGGCGACGAGATCGTCTACCACGACTACGTCGACATCTCGGTCGCGGTCAGCGCCCCCAACGGCCTCGTCGTGCCGGTGGTGCGCAACGCCGACGCGCTGAGCTTCGCCGAGATCGAGCAGGCGATCGCCGACTTCGGCGGGCGCGCCCGCGACGGCAAGCTCACCATCGAGGAGATGCAGGGCGGCACCTTCACGATCTCCAATGGCGGCGTCTACGGCTCGCTGATGTCCACGCCGATCCTGAACGCGCCGCAGTCTGGAATTCTCGGGATGCACAAGATCCAGGAGCGGCCCGTGGCAATCGCCGGCAAATTGGAGATACGGCCGATGATGTATCTGGCGCTCTCCTACGATCACCGCATCGTCGACGGCCGTGAGGCTGTGACGTTCCTGGTGCGCGTGAAGGAGGTGCTGGAGGATCCGGCGCGGCTCGTGCTGGATTTGTGATCCATGCCGAAAAAATTGCCGCTACGTCAAAACACGCGACTCGAATCTGAAGGCGCGGAATTCCT
>DATENV010000027.1:0-3426 GCA_035274805.1 Sphingomicrobium sp.
AGCTGATTGGCTATCCGCCCGAGGACCTAGTGCTGAAGCCCGAGTTCGTCCGGCGCACCCATGAATGCACCGATCAGCTGGTCGCGGCGACGGTCGAGCCGGGCCCGGCGATCCTCATCGGCACGGTCATCTCCGAGGGCGCCGCGGTCTATAACGCGCTGGTGCTCGCCGACGGCGGCAAGGTGCTGGCGACGGCGCTGAAGCGCGAGCTGCCCAACTATGGCACGTTCGACGAAAAGCGGATCTTCACGCCGGGGCCGCTGCCCGAGCCGATCGACTTCAAGGGGGTGAAGATCGGCGTCCCGATCTGCGAGGACATCTGGCAGGAAGTGGTTTGCGCGCACCTCGCCGAGGCCGGGGCGGAAATGCTGCTGGTGCCCAACGGCAGCCCGTATGAACTGGACAAGGACGATTTGCGCTACCGGCTGGTGCGCTCGCGCGCGCTGCAGACGGGATTGCCGATCGCGTACATCAACCGCGTCGGCGGCCAGGACGAGCTGGTGTTCGACGGATCGTCGTTCGTCCTCCATCCCGACGGCGAGCGGGTGGTGCAGCTGTGCGATTGGGAGGAAGCGCTGCTGATCACCGACTGGGAGCGCACGCCCGAAGGCTGGCGCTGCATGACGCGCGAGACTCACCAGCTCGATGCGTTCCCCAAGGATGTTTACATGGCGATGCTGGTCGGGCTGCGCGACTATGTCGAACGCAACGGCTTCCCCGGCGTCATCCTCGGCCTGTCCGGCGGGATCGACAGCGCGCTGTCGGCGGCGGTCGCGGTCGATGCGCTCGGCCCGGACAGGGTGCGGGGCGTTATGCTCCCGTCCAAATATACCAGCGAAGAAAGCCTGGAAGACGCACGCGAGTGCGCCCGGCTGCTGGGGTGCCGCCATGACGTCGTCTCGATCGCTCCGGCGGTCGCCGCGGTCGGCGAGATGCTCCCCGACATGAGCGGCCTCGCCGCCGAGAACGTCCAGGCGCGGCTTCGAATGGTCGCGCTCATGGCACTGTCCAATTCAGGCGGGCAGATGCTGCTGACCACCGGCAACAAGAGCGAGATGAGCGTCGGCTATGCGACGCTCTACGGGGACATGGCGGGCGGCTATTCGGTGCTGAAGGACGCCTACAAGACGACCGTGTTCGCGCTGTCGCGCTGGCGCAACGCCAACAAGCCGGAGGGCGCGCTCGGCCCCGACGGGCCGGTGATGCCGGTGCGGGTGATCACCAAGCCGCCGACCGCCGAGCTGCGCCCCGGCCAGAAGGACGAAGACAGCCTCCCGCCTTACTCGGTGCTCGACCGAATCCTCGAGGCGCTGGTCGACAAGGAGTTGTCGGTGAAGGAGGTCGCCGCCGCGACCGGCGAGGATGTCGCGCTGGTCGCCGACATCGAATCCAAGCTGCTCAAGGCCGAATACAAGCGCCGGCAGGCGCCGCCCGGCGTCAAGATCGGCAATCGCAACTTTGGCCGCGACCGGCGCTACCCGATCAGCAACTTCTTCCACACCGGCCCACAGGTGAAGCTGCCGCGATGAGCGTGACGACCCGCTTCGCGCCCTCGCCGACCGGCCGGCTGCACGTCGGCAACATCCGGACGGCGCTGCACAACTTCCTGTTCGCGAGGAAGCATGCCGGCAGCTTCATCTTGCGAATCGACGACACCGACCGCGAGCGGTCGACCGCCGAGTTCGACCGCGCGATCCGCGACGACCTCGAGTGGATGGGGCTGCGGCCCGACAGCATCGTTCGGCAGTCCGAACGTTTCGAGCTCTACGAGCGCGAGTTCCAGCGGCTGAAGGACGCCGGGCGGGTGTACGCCTGCTACGAGACTCCCGAAGAGCTCGACCTGCGCCGCAAGGTGCTGCTCGGGCGCGGGCTGCCGCCCGTTTATGAGCGGAAGTCTGCCGACGAGCCGATACCGGAGGGCCGCGCGCCGCATTGGCGGTTTCGGCTCGATCATGACGAACCGATCGTGTGGAACGACTTGATCCGCGGCGAGCAGCGCTTCGACCCCAAGTTGCTCAGCGACCCGGTCGTCCGGCGCGAGGACGGCAGCTGGCTCTACCTGCTGCCGAGCGTGATCGACGATGTCGACCTCGGCATCACCCATGTCGTCCGCGGCGAGGATCATGTGTCCAACAGCGCCGCGCAGATTCAGATGTTCGCGGCGCTCGGCGCCAAGCCACCGGAATTTGCGCACGAGGCGTTGCTGGTCGCCGCCGAAGGCAAGCTATCGAAGCGGCTGGGATCCTACGGTGCCGAGCACCTACGCGCCGAGGGAGTGGAGCCGATGGCGATGCTGTCGGTGCTGGCGCGGATCGGCACGTCGCAGCCGGTTGAACCGGTCGCTGACCTCGGCGAGCTGGCGAAGACCTTCGATTTCTCGACCTTCGGCCGGGCGCCGGCCCATTTCGACCCGAAGGAGGTCGAGCTGGTCAACGCGCGGCTGCTGCACAAGCTCGACTATGCGGCGGTAGCCGACCGGCTGCCGCAAGGGGCGACCGAGGAGGACTGGCTGCTGCTTCGGCCGAACCTGGGACGGTTGGCCGACTTCGAGGCATGGTACGCAGTGCTGCGCGGCGAGATCGAGCCGCCCGAGCTTGGCCACGGGGAGCGGCTGCTGGTGAAGGAGGCGGCCTCGCTCGCGGAAAAGACCGACTGGGCGGCCGAACCCTGGCGCGCGCTCACCGACGAACTGAAGCGCTCATCGGGGAAGAAGGGACGCGAGCTGTTTCATCCCCTCCGGCTGGCGCTCACGGGGCGCGACAGCGGCCCGGAAATGGCCGGCCTGCTGCAGCGCATGGGCCGCGACCGCGCCATCGGCCGGCTCGAAGCCGCCGCCCGCCGCTGATCTCCGATTCATCCCTTCAGCAACAATTCAGCTTTTCCGGAGTTATGTTATGATGTAACATGCAGCCGCTTGGGAGAGGAGGTTCACATGTTGGCCTATGCCGCAAACCGCCCGGTCGCCGGGAAGCGCCAGTCGAGCCCCAACGCGCTGCTGGTGGTGATCAGCGCCCATGTCGCGCTCGTCGCGGCGGTGATGAGCGTGAAGATGGACCTGCCGCAGCGGATTAAGGCGCCGCCAACCATCATCGACTTCTTCCCCGAGCCGACGCCGGCTGCGCCCGAGCCGCGCCGCGCGCCGCGACCCGACGCCGCCGAGCCAACGCTCGACCGTCCGACGCCGAACGTGCCGCTGCCGGCATTCGATAATGTCCCGGTCGATACTTCCGAACCGGCCGCGGATGCCGGCCCCAGCACCGGCGGCAGCGCCATCATTCCGGATATCCCCAAGCCGATCGTGACTCCGATCCACCGCGATGCCCGCCTGCAGACGCCCGCTTCGGAGCTGAAGCCGCCCTACCCGGCGTCCAAGCTGCTGCGGGAGGAGGAAGCGGTACTGACCCTGCGCCTGTCGATCGACGAGCG
>DATENV010000028.1:0-7701 GCA_035274805.1 Sphingomicrobium sp.
CTCGAAGAAATGGCCGTGAATGTGGATCGGGTGGGCCATCATGCTGTCGTTGACGAGCTTGAACCGGACCCGCTCGTTCCGCTCCAGCCGGATCGGCTCGGCGCCCTCGCTCTGGCGGACGCCGTCGAACGACCACATGAACCGCTCCATGTTGCCGGTCAGGTGCAGTTCGATCGTCCGGGTCGGCGGCCGGCGGTCGCTCGCCGGCGTCAGAGCGATCAGGTCCCGATAGTTGAGCACGCGGTGGCCGGCGTCCTCAAGGCCGAGCCCGGGGTCGCAGGTGCGGTCCTGCGGCATCGGCGCGATCATGTCGACGCCGGGACCGAGCCTGACCTGCGGGGCATTTGCGGGATCGCGCATGTTCATTGCCGCCATCGCGCCGCCGCCATGCGCGGCGGCCGCCGCAGGCATCGCGCCCTGGTCAATTCCGGGCATCGCGCCATGGTCCATCCCGGGCATCGCGCCATCGGTCATGCCTGGCATCGAGCCGTGCCCCATGGCGCCCATGCCCATGTCGCGCATGGTGAGTACCGGGCGCTGCCGGAGCGCTGGCATCGCCGCGGCCATGCCCAGGCGCGGGGCGAGCGTGGCGCGGCCCATGCCCGACCGGTCCATCGCCTCGGCGACGAAGGTGAAGGCCCGGTCCTCGGTTGGCGGAAACCGGACGATGACGTCATAGGTTTCCGCGACGGAGATCTGGAACTCGTCGACGGTGACCGGATGGACGTTCTGGCCGTCGGCGCTGACCACCGACATCGGCAGATCGGGGATGCGGACGTTGAAGATCGTCATCGCCGAGGCATTGATGACGCGCAGCCGAACGCGCTCGCCGGGCCGGTACAGGCCGGTCCAGTTCTCGGCCGGTCCATGGCCGTTGATGAGATAGGTGTAGGTGGTCGCGTTCACGTCGAGGATGTCGGTCGGGTCCATCCGCATCCGCGCGAACATCGCGCGGTCCTCCGCCGGCATCTGCTGCTCGGGATCGCCGCCGAGCCGACCGGCGAGCGTCATCCGGTTGCGGTTGAAATAGCCGGCCTGCTGCCGCAGCTTCTGGACGATCTGGTGGGGGTGCAGGAAGCTCCAGTCGCTGAGCACGATGACATGCTCGCGGTCGTAGGCGACCGGATCGACGCCGGCCGGGTCGATCACGATCGGGCCGTAATGGCCCTGCTGCTCCTGCAGGCCAGAGTGGCTGTGATACCAATAGGTGCCCGACTGCCGGATCGGGAACTCGTAGACGAAGGTCTCGCGCGGCCGGATGCCTGGAAAGCTGACGCCGGGAACGCCATCCATTCGGAACGGCAGGATCATCCCGTGCCAATGGATCGACGTGTCCTCGTCCAGATTGTTGGTCACCGCGATGCGGACATTCTGGCCTTCGCGCAGGCGAAGCAGCGGCGCGGGCACGGAGCCGTTGATCGCCACCGCATGGCCTGTGCGCCCGCCGACCGTGAAGGGCGCATGACCGATGGTGAGCCGGATATCCTCGCCCGAAAGGGTCGGCAAATCGGGTCCGATGCCGGCCGTCCCGGTCTGTGCCCAGGCCGGGAACAGGTGCGAGAGGCCGAAACCGGCCGCCCCGAGAGCGCCGGTCCGAAGCAGGGTCCGGCGACTGATAAACTGGTTCACGTCTGTCATCCTCTGAACAGCGGGCGCGCGCCGGCACGCGACCCCGAGGCATTGTCGTTCGGGAATATGAGGGCGTTCTCAAGCGGGAGATTCGAGCGCGCGCAGGCAAACATCAGTGGCTCCGGAAAATAAAGGCTGGTCATTGCCCTCAAGCGCTATACGCGCCTGGCCGACGCTCCCCTCACCCGTCCGACCAATTAGCGATGCTCGGCCGCCGGCGATGTGGGCTCCGCCATGGCAGCATGGCCGCCGTGCGGGGTTCCGAGCAGCGAGCGGCCCTCGGTATAGAGGAGCAGCTCGAGCCCGAGCAGCAGCGTCAGCAGGCCCGGCGCCGGTCCCGGCGCACCTTCGCGCTTGTCGGAAGAAAGCAGGCCGCCGATGGCCATCACCAGCAGGGTCGCTCCGATGAAGCGGTGCTGCGCGACGAGCACGAGCATCGGAACGTCTGCGCCGTGCTGCGCATGCGTGAAAAAGGCCGCGCTGGCGGCCAGCAGGATCAGGCATATCGGCAGGCGCCAGACCAAACCGCGCCGCCGCTTCGCCATGCGATAGAATTCGGCTCCAGACCCGGCGAGCAGCAGCAGGCCAAGCCCGATATGCTGCGCCGTTTCGGCGGCATAGTCCTTCGGGGCGGCCATCCCGTGGAGGAGGGGATCGAAGATCAGCGCAAGGCCGGCGACGAGCAGGGCTCCGGCGACGAGGAATTCCGGCCAGCGGCTCTTGATGCCGCGCTCGGCGTGCACGAGCATCGCTAGAGAGAAAAGCACGAGTCCGGCCCCGAACACCCAGTGAACCTGCTCGGACGTCATATTCATCGCACTGCCCCCTTCGTGAATGGTCCTCCCATCAGACGAGGCGCGCTCGCGCGGCCGCGCCGGCCGGATATGCGACGATCATCGCCACCATCGCTCACAGCACGAACCGGTCCCACCCCGCATAATGCTCGCGGCTGCGTTCGCCGCGGGGAAGGCTGAGGGCGGCCAGCAACAAACCGATGACCACGCTTGCGATCGTGGCCGGGGCTCCCGCGCCATCGAGCAGGAAGGGCGCCGCGATCAGCCAGACGCCGAACGCAGTGTTGACAAAGCGCAGCAGCCGTACCGGCTCCGAAAGCGCGACGATCGAGACGGTGATGACGAGCGCGCCAACGACATGGTCGCCGTTCGCCATCGACCCACTCGTTCCGAAGACGATGCGGGTCAGCATCAGCAAGCCGCCGAGCAGGATGCTCGCGATCAGGGTCCATTGAAACGTCATCCCCTTGACCGAGTCCGCCCACCAGGCCGCCGGTGTCGCCATGACATCCTCGTCGTCGGCCTCGCCGTCCTCGACCGCGTCGCCCCGGAAGAAGGTGCGGATAAGCGGCTTGCCGCGGCACTTCGCCCAGTAGAGGAACTGGCCCATCGCGATCACCTCGTCGATCGCGAACGGCACCATGACCAGCATGGCGAGGGCGGCGATCAGCGCGAGCGTGCTCCAGGTGCCGATCATGATCGGCTGGATGATGATGAAATAGACGCTGACGATCCCGAGCGGGATGACGAGGATGCCGAAGAAGGTGACCATCCAGGGCATGGTCCGCCAACGGTCGCGGGTGCCCATCACCGCCATCAATATCTCGAGCATGTAGCTGATTGCGCCGAGCCCCGCGTCCGGGATCGGCCAGGCCCTCGACACGGCCGAGGTGATGATCTCTTCCGTGCCGTTGCGCGGGTCGGCGGCGGCGCCCGCGAAGAAGGGCTCCCAGACGCCGTCGATATGGCCGAGTTGGTAGGCGGCGAGATAGCGCGAGATGATGAGGCCGACGAGGCCCATCGCCGCGATCGGCAGGCGCTGGGCGTCGGTCGAGGGCGAGTAAGTCCAGCCCGGCGGCACATTCTTCGGGTCCATCATCCCGGCCATGCTCATGCCCGGCATCATCGGCACCAGGATCGAAAAGGCGATCGCGAGGGCGCCGACGATGAGGTCGATATTATATTGCGCCGCCGAGGGGCTCCAGAAGACGAGCGGCGCAAACAGCAGCCAGATGCCGACGAAGGCCGCGCCCCATTGGCCGAGCCACCTGCTTCGGGTGGAGAGCGACAAGGCACCGAACAAGGCGAGCGCAAGGCCGCTCGCGACGTCGCTGAGCAGGAGCGCGCCCGCGCGCCACTCGACCGGCGGCAGCCCACGCTCGACGGTGACGGCGCACACCGTGTCGCTGACCCCGCTTGCGCTGAACGCGTCGTAGATGAGCGGGCTCGATGCCAGCCACAGGCCGAGCCCGATATTGGCGAAATGGGTCCAGCGCAGCCGTCGCGCGTCGCGCTCCATCATCGCCATATGATCGTGATCGCCGCTCATCGCATCATGGCCGGCCCGATGCTCTTTCGGCTCACCCTCCGTTTCCGGACGCTCACTCCCGGGCGCCGGCCGCTCGCCGTACCAGGCAACCAGCGCGGGATTGAGCTTGTTCTCCTTGTACCACCCGACCGGGTCGCGCTTCAGCGCGGCGATCATCTTCGGCAGGGTGTCGCGCAACTTATGCTTCGGTTCCCAATCGAGGAGGCACCGGGCGCGCTTGATGTCGAGGATATAATGGTCGTTGCTGGCCTCGACCATCCAAGGCTTGATGAAGCTGTCTTCGCCGAGGACTTCCTCCTGCAGCCAGGCACCCGCCTCGGCGATCGTCTGAGGAATGCGGATGGTGGTCCATTGCTCGCCGTGGAGCGCGCAGCCGATGATGTTCTGCACCTCTTCATAGCCAAGGGCCTGCGGCTCGCCGACCAGCAGCGGCAGCTCCGCCGGCAGCTCGCCGCGACGTTCGATCAGCCTGGCGACCGCGTCTGTGAGATCGTCGAGATGGACGAACGACTGGTTCGCGCAAAGCATGCCGGGATAGAGATGCGCGGTCAGGCGGTGCTCGTAGATGCGGGAGATCTGCTGAGCGATGAAGGGCGAATGGCCGATATCGTCATAGACGCCGGCGATCCGCAGCAGGACCAAGGGAATCGCGCCGTGCCGCTTGCGAAGCAACTGCTCGGCTTTGACCTTGGACTCGGGATAGGCCCATTGCGGATCGATCGGCCGCTCCTCGTCGATCGTCTCGTCCGGGCGGCGGGTCGGCCGATGAACCAGCATCGAGCTCGCGAAAATGAATTGCTCGACATCGAACGACTGAAGGGCGTCGATCAGCCGCCCTGTCCCGTCCACCGTGATCGATTGATAGAGCGGATTGGGTTCGCCAGAGACGTCGTAATAGGCGGCGAGATGGATCACCGAGGCGATGCGGTTGCCGAAGCGCTGGCGGACCGTCTCCAGCGCCGCGCGCACAGCTTCATCCGATCCGAGATCAAGATCTATCGCCTGCGCCGGCTCGGGCGGGTCGGGCGGCCCGGCCCGGTCAAGTCCGACCACCCTATAGGACGAGCCTAGCTGGTCGATGATGGCCGAGCCGATGAACCCGCTCGCGCCGGTCACGAGAACGAGGCCGCCGCTGCTATTCTTCCCGGATGCTGCCGGGCCCTGGCCCTCCGTCATCGGCTTCCCCTGTTTCGCCGACCGAAGCGGCGCGCGTCACGGTCACCCGGCGGCTATCGGATCGTCCTCATCAACATTGGCGACCGCATGGCCCTCCGCTTCGCCGGGAGCCGCGCCGATGCGCTCCAGATAGAGTTCGGACAGCGCATAGTGGATCGCGACGGTCCTGGGATCAGTGCACTCCTGGGCGCGCTCGATCTCCTCTTCCGCCCGCCGCTCGAAATAGGCGCGGTCGTCATCCGTCACCGGCGCTTCCGATCGCAAGGGTGCAAGAGAAGTCATGTCCGCTCGACCTGTCGCCGCGCCGCCTATCACCGGCACAGGCGAACCGGCACTTCCTCGCCGGCATAGTCGTCCCATTCCCAGACCGTCCGGCAGCGGCGATGATGGGAGCGGGGATAGCCGTAGCCATAGGCGCCCGCCGGATAGCCATAGCCATAATCATAGGGATAGGCGCCGTAATTGGAGTAGGGGTAGCCGCCATAATAATAGCCGCCGGGCGCATAGAATGTTCCAAAGGTCACGCTTCGGCCCTGGCCGCCATGGTAGCCGCCGTGCGAGCGGAAGGACGAGCCGAAGCCGTGGCCGAACGAGCTATGGCCGGCGAAGCCGTGACTGCCCGAGCCGTGCCCGCCATGGTGCTGCGCCAATACGGGCGCTCCCCCAAGAGCGAGCCCGAGCAGCCCGATTGCGATCGATCCGAACCGAAGTAGCTTCATTACCACCTCCGACTGAATGCGAAACGTCCAGGCGTCTCATGGCTAATACGCATCGGATGGCTTTGCCCCTTGCGGGAGCTATCGCCCCTTCAGCTCGCGGCGGATACCTGATTTCCAGCGATTGCTCCGCGATTAATTCTCTCGCCGTCTTTTCTGGTTCAGCCGCTGAAAACGCGGTAGGTTCTCAGCAGGATGACGCTCCTGCGATCCGCCCTTTGCCTATTTCTTGTCGGCGCGGCCGCACCGTCGCCGTCTGCCGCCCCGGAGCCCGTCATGAACCGCATCGAGGCGCTCGTGGTGATGCCCGAGGGCGCGTCCCCGCTCGCAATATATGGCCGATATTATGCGCTGGAACAGCGCTCGGATGGCGTCATCAAGATCTTGGGCGTCTACGTGCGCGAGCCCGAGCCTCGCCGTCACTGGGTGCGGCAGAACGAGCTTCCGCTCGTTATGGACGGCGGCTGCGACATCGTCACGCTCACCTATGACGCCAGGCTGGACCGGGTCGACCGGATCGAATGCAATGGTATCGGCTAGCGGTTCAAGCGCGCGATCGAGCGGAAGGCCCGCAACCACGCTTGAGCCTAGCGGCGCGCACCGGGACTCCGCAACAGGTTTGCTGCCTTTCGCTCTAAACGACGCTTGCAGGCGCCTGGTCGCAGGAACCGTCGTCCCTTTTTTCGATCTGGATGGTGGTGTGGTCGATCCCGAATTCTTCTTTCAGTGTCGCCGCGGCCTGGTGAAGGAAATCGTCGTCCGGCAGACCTTCCGGCATCACGAGGTGACAGGTCAATGCCACCTCAGTCGTGCTCATCCCCCAGATATGAAGGTCGTGCACGCGCGACACGCCCGGGAGCAATGCCAGCTTCTGCTCGACCTCCGCCGGAGCGATCCCCTCGGGCACGCGATCAAGCGAAAGTCCCACCGAATCCTTCAATAGCCCCCATGTCCCGAAGAAGATCACGGCGACGATGGCGAGGCTGGTAAGCGGATCGAGCCAGAGCCAGCCCGTCTTCGCTATCGCGAAGCCGGCGACCACGACTCCCGCCGACACGGCGGCGTCCGCCGCCATGTGCAAATATGCGCCACGAATGTTGATGTCCCCCTTTCGCCCGCTGGCAAAGAGCAAAGCCGTCGCGGTATTGATGACGATGCCGACGCCCGCGACGAGCATCACGGTTCCGCTCGAGATCGGCTGGGGATCGGAGAATCGCTGGATCGCCTCGAACGCGATCGCGCCCATGGCGACGAGGAGGAACAGCGCGTTGAACAGCGCGGCCAGAATCGAGGAGCGACGGAAGCCGTAGGTGTAGTGGCGCGTCGGGCCGCGCTTGGCCAGCGATGCCGCGCCCCAGGCGATGAGGAGCCCGGCGACATCTGAGAGATTGTGCCCTGCATCGGCAAGCAGCGCCATCGAATTGGCGAGGATGCCGAACACCGCCTCGACGATGACGAAGCCCATGTTGAGGGTCGTGCCGATCAGAAAGGCGCGACCGAAGTCCTTTGGTGCGTGTGAATGTCCGGCGTGATCGCCCGATCCATGCGCGTGGCCGGCCATTTGGTTGTCCTCTTCCTCTCTTGGCTGGACCACGTTCGCAGGAGTGGCCCATTCGCGTCGCCTGTGGAATATAATTGCGTAGTCCGCGCTCAACTCATGATTGTCGCCCGGCCCCCCGCGTCGAACGTGTAGATCCGAAATGGCTGATGTCGCCCGTCGGGCGATTCCATGCCGGGCGCGCCGAGCGGCATGCCCGGAACGGCGACGCCCCTGACGGCCGCGGATCGCCCGCGCAGCAGGCGATCGACGCGGTCGAGCGGGACGTGGCCCTCGACA
>DATENV010000029.1:0-18194 GCA_035274805.1 Sphingomicrobium sp.
AGCGGGCGAAGCGGATTGTCGTCCGCAAGGGACGCGAGAATTACCTCTGTCTGCTCAACCTCGAGGACGCGCTGCAGGGCGCCTTCAGCGGCCGGGCGGCGATCCTCGCCCAGTTGGTCGGGCGCTGGGCGGCCTATACCAAGGACGGCGACATGGTCGGCGGCGATCTGCCCGGTTGGCTGCCGAGCCTGTTCCGTCGGGCCGGCGCAGCGGCGCTGACCGACCGGCGCGGCGAATGCGTTTATTCCGGCTGCCCGCACTATCGCCGCTGCTTCATCGAGCGCGCCGAGCGCGCGAGCCGCGAGGCGGACATCGTCATCGCCAACCATGCGCTGGTGATGGTCAATGCGGCGCGCGCTCGCGAGGATGCGCCGGGACGGATCCTGTTCGACGAGGGCCACCATCTGTTCGACGCGGCGGATTCGATCTTCGCGGTCGCGTTCGGCGGGCAGGAAGCAATCGAGCTGCGCCGCTGGATCGTCGGGCCCGAAGGCCGCTCGCGCGGGCGGCGGCGCGGGCTTGCGGCGCGATTGATGGACGTCGCTTCTTACGATGAAGAAGGCGCGCGGGCGCTCGACGCAGCGGTCGAAGCCGCCAAGGCGCTGCCGTCGGACGGCTGGCTGCAGCGGCTGGTCGAGGGTGCGCCGTTCGGGCCGGTCGAAGCGCTGCTAGCCGAGGTGCGCGGCGTGGTCTACGCGCGCTCCAAGGCACAGGAGGCGGGATATGGGCTCGAGACCGAGCTTGCCGAGCCCGACGGCGCCCTGGTTTCCAGCGCCGCTGCGGCAACCGAGATCCTCGAGAGCCTGAACAAGCCGCTGGCGGCGCTGGCGCGGCGGCTCGAGGCGGTGCTCGAGGACGCGCCCGACTGGCTCGATTCGCAGGCCGGGGCCCGGATCGACGGGGCGATCCGGGGGCTTTCGTGGCGGCGCGAGACGCTGGCGGCGTGGATCGCCTTGCTGGCGCGGATCGGCGGCGAGGCCGACCCCGAATTCGTCGACTGGCTCGCGGTCGAACGGGCCGACGGGCGCGAATATGACGTAGCGATTCATCGCCGCTGGCTCGACCCGACCAGGCCGCTGGCGGCGGCGGTGCTGGCGCCCGCAGACGGCGTTCTGGTGACCTCGGCGACGCTGCGGGCCGGCGAGGACTGGGCCGCGGCGGACGCGCGCACCGGCGCACTGCATCTCCCGAGTCCAGCGACGCATTTCGAAGCCGAGAGCCCGTTTGATTACGCCGGCTGCTCGGAGGTGCTCATCGTCACCGACGTGAAGCAGGGCGACGTCGCCTCGCTGGCCGGGGCCTACGCCCGGCTGATCGAAGCGGCGAAGGGCGGCACGCTCGGGCTGTTCACCGCGATCCAGCGATTGAAGGCGGTCCATGCGCGGATCGCCGACCGGCTCGCGCGCGAAGGGCTGCCGCTGCTCGCCCAGCATGTCGACCCGATCGACGCCGGGACGCTGGTCGACATTTTCCGCGACGATCCGCGGGCCTCGCTGCTCGGCACCGACGCGCTGCGCGACGGCGTCGACGTGCCCGGCGAATCGCTGCGGCTGGTGGTGATGGAGCGCGTCCCGTGGCCGCGGCCGACGGTGCTGCACGCCGCGCGGCGGATGGCAGGCGGCGGCAGCGCCTATGACGACCGCGTGGTGCGTGCCCGTCTCGCGCAGGCGTTCGGGCGGCTGATTCGGCGTCAGGGCGATTGCGGGCTGTTTGTGATCCTGTCGGCGGCGATGCCGTCGCGGCTGCTCGCGGCATTTCCGCCTGGCGTGGCGGTCAGGCGGGTGCCACTCGACCGGGCCATCGCGCGTGTGGAGGAGCGGCTGGCTGTCGCGCTGAATGTGCGCGAGTTGGCCTAAACGTCGAGCGCGGCAGCGAGGCGGTCGCGGAGCGCGATCAGCCGGAACACATCGACGCCCGCCTGGCGCTCGCTCGCTTCCATGGGCTGAGGCGGTGGGCCGGCTGCCTGAACCGCCGAGATTGGGGTGACCTCGGGCTCACCGCGCTCGCGCAGCACCTTCTGGACGCCGCGGACGGTATAGCCTTCCTGGTTCAGCAAGCGGTGAATGCGCCGCGCGAGATCGACGTCGCTCGGGCGATAATAGCGGCGGTTGCCGGCGCGCTGCATCGGCCGCAATTGGGGAAACCGCGTTTCCCAGTAGCGCAGGATGTGCTGTGGGACGCCCAGCTCCTGCGACAGCTCACCAATGGTAAGAAGGGCGCCGGGATCCTTTTGTCCGGCGGTGGCCACCGACAGGCCCTTCAGCCTTTCGCGATCTGGTCGCGCAGGATCTGGCTGGCGCGGAAGGTCATCACCCGCCGCGGCGCGATCGGCACTTCGACGCCGGTCTTCGGGTTGCGGCCGACGCGCTGCCCCTTGTCGCGCAGGATGAAAGTGCCGAAGCCCGAAATCTTGACGTTCTTCCCCTCGGACAGCGCGTGGCACATGTGGTGCAGCACGCGCTCGACCAGGCCCGCGGATTCGGCCCGCGACAGGCCGAGACGGCGATGGACGACGTCGGCGAGGTCCGCACGCGTCAGAGTGTTTGCGGCGTCCGCTTCATTGGTGACCCGCGCGATCCCGAGATCGGCCATGATTATCTCCCGCCTGCACGGCGTGCCCCCGCCGTTTCAATTACGCTTTCGTAACGGAATTCCGTCTTGTCGGCAATTCGACAATCGCCGGAAATTCCAAACTTTTCAATACCTGAGCGCTGCCGCACCCCATGTAAACCCACCACCCATCGCTTCGAGCACGACGATATCGCCGCGCTTGATTCGCCCGTCCTTCACGGCCGTATCAAATGCCAGCGGAACCGACGCCGCCGAAGTATTGGCATGACGATCGACCGTGACCACCACCTTTTCCGACGGAAGGCCCAATTTTTTCGCCGTGGCGTCGAGAATCCGCGCATTGGCCTGATGCGGAACGACCCAGTCGACCTCGGCCGCGGTCAGGCCGGCGTCCGAGAGCACCTCGTTAAGCACTTCGGCGAGGTTGACGACCGCATGGCGGAACACCTCGCGGCCCTTCATCCGCAGCTTGCCGACGGTGCCGGTGGTCGAGGGGCCGCCGTCGACGAACAACAGGTCGTTGTGGCGGCCGTCGGCGTGGAGCCTGGTCGATAGAATCCCGCCGTCGGATTCCTCGGCGCTCAGCACCAGCGCGCCGGCGCCGTCGCCGAACAAGACGCAGGTCGCGCGATCCTCCCAGTCGAGGATCCGGCTGAACGTCTCGGCGCCGATCACCAGTGCTTTGCGGGCATTGCCCGAACGCAGCATCGAATCGGCCACAGACAGCGCGTACAGAAAGCCGGTGCACACAGCATGCACGTCGAAGGCGACGCAGTCATCGATACCCAGCGCCGCCTGGACCTTGGTCGCGGTCGCCGGGAAGGTCTGGTCGGGCGTCGCCGTCGCCAGCACGATCAGGTCGATGTCGACCGCATCCACGCCGGCATGGGAAAGCGCCGCGCGCGCCGCGCCGGTCGCCAGGGTGCCGGTCGTCTCCCCGTCGGCGGCGATGTAGCGGTTGCGGATTCCGGTTCGCTCGACGATCCACTCGTCGGTGGTGTCGACCGTGGCCGCAAGCTCCTGATTGGTAACGCGCCGCCTGGGCAACGCGCTGCCGACGCCGGCAATCACCGATCGCCTGGTCACTGCGCTGCCTCGTTGGCAAAGGCGTGCGCGCGGAAATTGTCGAGGTCCTCGCCGATCTTCCGCGTGATGTCGTTCCTGACCATGCTTGCAGCGACGCGGATGGCGTTGGACACCCCCTTGGGCGTCGCGCTGCCGTGACTTTTCACGACCAGGCCGTTGAGGCCCAGAAAGACCGCGCCGTTGTGGTTGTTGGGGTCGAGGTGGTGCTTGAGCAGATTGAGCGCGGGCCGCGACAGCGCGAAGCCGGCTTTCGATCGTAGCGAGCTCTTGAACGCGCGGCGGAGCAGGTCGGTGACGAACCGCGCCGTGCCCTCGGCGGTCTTCAGCGCGATGTTGCCCGAGAAGCCGTCGGTGACGACGACGTCGACGTTGCCGCGCGACAGCTGGTCGCCTTCGGTGAAGCCGTCGAACCGGAAGGGCAGATAATCGGCCTCGCGAAGCAGCGCGGCGGCATCCTTGAGCTCGTCGGTGCCCTTCAGCTCCTCGGTTCCGATGTTCAAGAGCTTCACGCGCGGGGCGGAAAGGCTCAGCACCGTGCGCGCATAAGCGGCCCCCATCACCGCGAACTGGACGAGATTTTGCGCATCGCATTCGGTGTTGGCGCCGAGGTCGAGCATGATCACGTCGGTCTCGCCGAGCGTCGGCAGCAATGCGGCAAGCGCCGGCCGGTCGATTCCGGGCATGGTGCGGAGCGCAAGCTTGGACATCGCCATCAACGCGCCGGTGTTGCCCGCCGACAGAGCGGCGTCGGCGATCTGCTCCTTTACCGCGTTGATCGCCATTCCCATCGACGTGCTGCGGGCACGGCGGATCGCCTGGCTCGGCTTCTCGCTCGCAGCGATCGCTTCGGGCGAGTGGACGACATGCGCCGACGACAGGTTCTGGTGATGCGCGATCTCGGCCGCGACGAGCTTTTCGTCGCCGTAGAAAGTGAACTGAAGCGAGCGGTCCTTGCGCAGCGCCCGCGAGGCGCCGGCAATCATCGCGACGGGACCGCCGTCGCCCCCCATGGCGTCAATGGCGATGCGCGGGCCGTCAGCCATTCGCTATCGCCTTCTTCAGCGCTGCCGTGGCTCAGGCCTCGGTCGAGATGATTTCGCGGCCGTTATAGTGGCCGCAGGCCGCGCACATGTTGTGCGGTAGCTTGAGCTCGCCGCAGTTCGGGCACTCCTGGAACTTGGTCGGCTTCAGCGCATGGTGGCTGCGGCGCATGTTCCGCTTCGACGGCGAGGTTTTTCTCTTGGGGACAGCCATTGCGGCACCTTTAAAGCCATGAGTTCAATAAAAATTGCGACGATCTCCGCCTCATCTCGGCGGGCAGGAACCCGCGGCGGCGGCTGGATCGTCGCGAACCGCGGCTCCTATAGCGAATGGCGCTGTGGTTGCAAGTCAGACAGCGGTCAAAGCCGCATCGCCGACAAAAGGGTTGGTCTGGCGCTCGTGCCCGAAGGTCGACATCGGCCCGTGCCCCGGAACGAAGGCCGTCTCGTCGCCCATCGGCCACAGGCGAGTGGTGATTGAACTGATCAGCTGCTGCTGGTCGCCGTGCGGGAAATCCCACCGGCCCACCGAGCCGCGGAACAGCACGTCGCCGACCAGCGCGAGCTTTGATTCAGGATGATAAAAACCACATGACCAGGCGTGTGGCCGGGGCAGTGGCGGACGTCGAAGGTGAGGTTGCCGAGGATCACCTGGTCGCCGTCGGCGAGCCAGCGCGCCGGCTCGAACGGGCGGCCGGCGATGCCATATTTGGCGCCGTCCTCGGCCAGCCGGTCGATCCAGTAAAGATCGGCTTTGTGCGGGCCTTCGATGGGTACGCCAAGCTCTTCGGCGAGCAGGCCGGCGCTGCCGCAATGGTCGATATGGCCGTGCGTCAGCAGGATCTTCTCGATCGTGACGCCCGCCTGCTGCGCGGCCGCCTTCAGCCGCGGCAGGTCGCCACCGGGATCGACGAACGCGCCGCGCATGGTCGCCGTGCACCACAGCAAGGTGCAATTCTGCTGCAGCGGGGTGACGGGCAGGATCGCCGCGCGCAACGGGGGATTATTGGGCGGCGGCTCGCTCATTTGCCGGTATCGACCTCGGACATCGCCGCCGGCTCGTTCCTCATCGACGCCGCCACGGCTTCGGCGCGCCGTAGGGCGCGCAGCACGTTGCCGCCCGCGAGCTTGGCGAGATTCGCGTCGGACCAGCCGCGCCGGATCAGCTCGGCGAACAGGACCGGATAGGTTTGGACGCCTTCGAGGCCGCTCGGCGTGTAGGGAATTCCGTCGAGGTCGGCGCCGATCCCGACATGGTCGTAGCCGGCAAGCTTGGCGACGTGCTCGACATGGTCGGCGACGATGCGGACGTCGGCGGCAGGACGCGGATGCGCGGCTTCCCATGCCTTCAGGCCGGCGTCGACGTCGGCCTTGCTCGCGCGGTGCAATGCCTTGAGGCGCCCTTCCTCGGCGCTTTGGTCGGCACTCCATTTGTACACCGCGTCGGAGATGAACCCCGGCACCCAATTGACCATCACCACGCCGCCATTGGCGGGGAGCAGGCGGAGCACGTCATCCGGCACGTTGCGCGGGTGATCGACCAGCGCCCTTGCCGAGGAATGGGAGAAGATCACCGGAGCTTTGCTGGCTGCAATCGCGTCCTTCATCGTCGCCGGCGACACATGGCTGAGGTCGACCAGCATGCCGAGCCGGTTCATCTCGTGGACGACGGTGACTCCGAACGGGCTGAGCCCGTCATATTTGGGCTCGTCGGTCGCCGCGTCCGCCCATTCGGTGGTCTGGTTGTGGGTCAGCGTCATATAGCGCGCACCGAGATCGTAATATTGCCGGAGCGCGGCGAGCGACCCGCCGATCTGGCGACCGCCCTCGACGCCGATCATCGACGCGATCCGACCGGCCTTGTGGATGCGCACGATGTCCTCGGCGGTGCGCACGAGCTCGAGGTCCCTGGGATAGGCGTCGATCATCCGCCGCACGATGTCGATCTGCTCGATCGTCTCGCGGATCGCGGCATCGCCGGTGATCGTGCCATCGATGTAGACCGACCAGAATTGTCCGCCGACGCGGCCCTGGCGGAGCCGCGCCATGTCGGTCATCAAAGGATGCGGCTGGCGCCGGTCGGTGCCGCTCGCGAGCCTTTCGACGCTGCGCTGGTAATTCTCGGCGAGCTGCTCGGCGATGTCGTTGTGGCCGTCGATCAGCGGCGTGGCTTTCAGGATACGGTCGATCCGCGCCTGGACCCTCGGGTCGATCGACTGGGCGGAGGCCGGTACAGCCATGACGGCAAGTGTAGCCGCGAGCAGGAGGGCAGTCTTCATGCGCTCAAGCTGTAGGTAGCGCGGCACAGGCGCGCAATCCGGGCCTTGTCCTTCCGCCAATTGCCGTGGATGAATGGAAGCGATGAGCGACCTTGAAGAGACGATGCGGTTCGATCCCGACGACGGCATCGCCGATCTCGACACGCATCTCGACCGGCTGATGCATGCCGCTGAAGCGCAGGGCTTCAAGTTCGACCGCCATGCGGCGCGCAACGAGCTGCAGGCGGCGACCTTCGGCAAGCGGCGTCCGTCGACCGCGCGCCTGCTGTTGTCGCCGACCGGCGCGATGGCGATCGAGATCCGGCCCGCTTAGGCGGCCAGCGGAAACCGCAGCAGGCGGTCGGACACCGGCACCAGCGCGGCGGCTTGGTCGCCGACGTGGCCGAGGATTTCGGGATGATGCGCGTCGAGCCCGCCGGTCAGCGAGCCGAACGCGGGCATGATGATCTTGCTTGCGGCCTTCACGAAGCAGCGGCGCGACACGTGGCGGCCCTTGAGGTGAAGCCGGAGCTTCGGATGAAAGTGGCCGGAGATTTCCGGCCGCGGCTCCGCCCGCACCGCCTCGTGGCGAAGGATGATCCCGGCGACTTCGACCTCGTCCTCGATCCGCCCGCCGCAATGATCGGCAAAGCCCGGATCGTGATTGCCGACGATCCAGGTCCAGTCGAGCCGCGAGGTCAGCGCCGTCAGCAACTCGCGCGCGCTCGCGGGTAGGCGGTCGCAGCCGAACCGGTCGTGGAAGCTGTCGCCGAGGCAATAGAGTCGCGTCGCGCCGCTGCGCTCGACCACGGCGGCCAGCGCGGTCAGCGTGGCCTGCGAATCGTACGGCGGCAGGAACTGCCCCAACCGCGCGAACCAGCTTGCCTTTTCGAGATGCAGGTCGGCGACGAGCAGCGCCTGCCGGGACGGCCAGTAGAGCGCGCCGTCGGCTGTCGCGTGAAACGTTTCGCCTGCGAACGAAAAGGGAACCATCCGGCCGGTCTAACTGCCGGCCGTGGCTCAATCCAGAGTCAAATTACTCGTAATCCCCGCCCGACGGAGTCGGACGCGGCGGCGCGGCCGCAGTCAGGCGGAGCGCCTCGGCCGCCTCGCTCAGCGACGCCAGCTCTTCGGTCTCGTCTTCCTCGTCGATCCGGACCTTCTGCAGGTTGGTGACGATCGCTTCCTCGAGGTCCTTGGGCTTCACCGTGACTTCGGCGATCTCGCGCAGCGCGACGACCGGGTTCTTGTCGCGGTCGCGGTCGATCGTAAGGTCGGCACCGCCCGAAATCTGGCGCGCACGCTGAGCCGCGAGCAGGACGAGGTCGAACCTGTTCGGGATCTTGTCGACACAATCTTCAACCGTAACGCGCGCCATTCGTCGCTCCGCAAAGCCAATCCGCAAGGAATATGGGATGTCAGGAAGGCAGCGCCAATAGCTTGCGGGGTTCCGAAAAGTCAAGGAAAGCGGGCGCTCAATGGCCGACCATCCCGCCGAGCCCGTCACGAGGCCGCCGATCAGCGCGGACATCGCCGGCAATCGGCTCGAGCTGATCGAGAGCGGCGAAGCGCGCCTCCGCACGCTGCTCGAGCTGATCGGCGGAGCCGAGCGCTGCATCAAGCTGCTGATGTACATGTTCAACGCGGACGAAGTCGGGGAGATCGTGCGCGACGCGCTGGTCGCCGCGGCATGGCGCGGGGTCGAGGTCAGGGTGCTGATCGACGGCTTCGGTTCGGCGGTGCCGGCGGGTTTTTTCGAGGCGCTCAATTCGGCCGGCGGCGAGGAGTGCGTGTTCAACCCGAGCTACGGCCGGCGCTACCTGCTGCGCAATCACCAGAAGCTCGTGCTGATCGATGACCGCGTAGCGATCATTGGCGGCGCGAATATCGACAGCACGTACATGAGCGACCGCGGGCCCAAGCATTGGCGCGACGTCTGGCTTCGGATCGACGGGCCGGAAGCGGCAATGCCGAGCCGCTATTTCGACACCTTGTTCCGTTGGTCGACGCGCAAGCATCACGGTTTCAATTACCTGCGCCGGCAACTCGCCGAATTCAGCGAATGGCGCGGACCGCTGCAATGGAAGTTCAGCGGGCCGATGAGCCGGCGCAACAGCTGGTGGCGGAGCATTGGCCACGACATCCGGCGCGGGTCGTGCCTCGACATGATCTTCGCTTATTTCGCGCCCCCGGGTGCAATGGTGCGGCGGATCGGGCGCGTCGGGCGGCGAGGGCGCGCACGCATCATCACCGCAGCCAAGTCCGACAATAATGCGACGATCGCCGCGGCCCGGCACAGTTACAGCCGCCTGCTGCGCCGCCATGTCGAGATGTACGAATACCAGCCCGCCAAGCTGCACACCAAGCTCGCGGTGGTCGACGACATTGTCCACATCGGCTCGTCGAACTTCGATTACCGGAGCCTCTACATCAATCTCGAGATCATGCTGCGCATCAACGATGCCGCCTTCGCCTCGGCGGTCCGCGATTATTTCGAGCGCGAGCTCGAGGACTGCAAATGGATCACGCCAGCGCTGCACAAGCGGCGCGCCAATCCGTGGCGGCGGATCAAGTGGGCGCTTTCCCACTTCATGGTCAACGTGATGGATTACACGGTGACTCGGCGGCTCAACTTCCGGCCGGAACGTTAGGCCTTGGGGTCGCCCTTATAGCCCCAGAACAGGGTTGCGGGGGGCACGTTGATCCACTCGAAGCCGCGCTTGATCGGCGTGAAGTGCGGCTTGATGAAATTGAGCACCTTCGGGCTGAACTGATAGACCAGGAACGCGCCGCCGGGGCGGATGACGTTGGACGTCGCTTCGGCGATGTCCTCGCCGACGCCGGGCGGCAGGGTCGAGAAGGGTAGGCCCGAAAGCACATAATCGGCCTGGCCGAGGTTGCGGTCGGCAAGGATCTTCTCGACGTCGGCCGCCGATCCCGTGACCGCGACCAGGCGCGGGTCGTCAATCCGCTCCTTCAGATAGTGCGTGAAGTCGGGATTGGTATCGATGGTGACCAGCGTCGCATCGGAGCCGAGGCGTTCGAGCACCGGCCGGGTAAAGGTGCCGACGCCAGGGCCATATTCGACGAACAGGCGGGTGTTGGCCCAGTCGACCGGCTCGAGCATCTTGTCGATCAGCACGCGGCTTGACGGAATGATCGAGCCGACCATCACCGGATTCTTGAAGAAGCCGCGCAGGAATTGCCATTGCGGGCTCGGTGATCGGCGGTCGCGGTGACGCTGAAGCCGGCGGGGACTTTTCAGCGTGCGCGCGGAAGACGTCGGCATGAATGCTCCGTTACGGGGCCAGTGAAGGGCCGGAGCGTTGGCAAATGCACCGGCGCTTGGCAAGGTTCCAACGACGAACCGACAAAGCTGATCGTCATTGCGAGCGTGATCGCGATCCGCTGCTTGCCTGCGCACGCTACTCCTCCCAATGACGGCTCGTGGCTTCCATCGCGCGTAACGGCGGCGTCGGCTCGACGGCGCTGACCACCACCCACTTCCTGCTGCTCTACGCGGCGATGCTGGTCGCGGCGGCCGGCAACACCGCGCTGCAATCGGTGATGCCGGCGATCGGGCGGGAGATCGGCATCCAGGACTTCTACGTTGCCATCGCCTACACCTGGTCGGCGGTGCTATGGGTGCTGCTCGCCCCTTATTGGGCCGAGAAGAGCGACCGGCACGGGCGCAAGACCCTGACGATGATGGGGGTCAGCGGCTTCATCCTGTCGATGACCCTGTGCGGCATCGCCTTGTTCGGCGGGCTTCACGGCTGGATCTCGGGAGCGCTGACCTTCAGCCTGTTCGCGGTGTTCCGCGCGATCTACGGCGGGCTCGGCTGCGCGACGCCGTCGGCGACGCAGGCCTATCTTGCCTCGAAGACTCGGCGCAACGGGCGTGTCGCTGCGCTGTCGGCGCTGTCGTCGTCGTTCGGGCTCGGAACGATCATCGGCCCGGCGGTCGCGCCTTTGTTCGTGCTTCCGGTAGTCGGGCTTGCCGGTCCTTTGTTCGCTTTCGCGCTGATCGCGGCCGCGGTGTTGCTGTCGATCCTGCGCTGGCTGCCCAACGATCGCGCCGGCCGCCGCGTCGGGCACGGCGCGGCGATGAGCTATCCATCGCTCGCGACCACGCCGACCGGCGCCAGCGTGGTGGCCGCGACCGCCCCGCGACGCCTCAAGCGCCTCAGCTGGAAGGACTCCCGGGTCCGGCCATGGATCATCGCCGGGGTTGCGGCAGGTCATGCGCAGGCCGCGACGCTCACCTGCATCGGCTTTTTCGTGATCGACCGGCTGCACCTGCCGGCGTCGGGTTCGGAAGGTCCGATCGCCATCGTCATGATGGCCGGCGCGGTCGCGACGCTCGGCGCGCAATGGGTGTTGATCCCGCGGTTGGGACTCAACCCGCGCGCGTTGATCCTGTGGGGCGCGCTGATCGCCGCGGCCGGCTTGATTGCCACCATGCTCTCGAACGACCTCTACGGGATCACCATCGGCTTCGCGGTCGCCTCGCTCGGTTTCGGCTTCACGCGCCCGGGCTTCACCGCCGGCGCCTCACTCGCGGTTCCGCTGGCCGAGCAGGGCGCTGTCGCCGGCGTCATCACCGCCGCCAACGGGATCAGCTACGTGCTCGCGCCGGCGCTCGGCATCGGTCTTTACGAATGGCGGCACGACGTGCCGTTCGCGGCGTTCGCCGCGCTGCTCGTCGTGCTTGCCGCGGTCGGCCGGCGCCGACTCGCGGCCTAGGGCTTCCCGCCGGACTTCGGCCGAAGCATGCCCGGAAGGACGAAGCCGATGCCACCCATCGGCCGCGTCGCTTCGCTCTTCAGCGTCTCCTGGATGCGGTCATATTCCTCGAGCATCTCGGGCGTCACCGAGGCGCGCGTCTCGCCGAGAGCCGCTTCGAAGTCGGCCATCGTCACCTTCGCCTCCTCGAGGCTGCGGCGGAGCGCGGTGAGTCCCGCGCGCCGCACCAGGTCTTCGAGGTCGGCGCCGGTGAAGCGCTCGGTCCTTTTCGCCAGCGCTTCGAGATCGACATCCTCGGCCAGCGGCATGTCCTCGGTGTGAATCGCGAGGATCCGGCGACGGCCGGCCTCGTCGGGCACGCCGACATAAATGAGCTCGTCGAATCGGCCCGGGCGCAGCAGCGCCGGGTCGATCAACGTTGGCCGGTTGGTCGCCCCGATCACGACGACGTTCTGCAGCTCCTCGAGGCCATCCATTTCGGCGAGGATGGTGTTGACGACGCGCTCGGTCACTTGCGGCTCGCCGAGGCCGCCGCCGCGTGCCGGCACCAGGCTGTCGAGCTCGTCGATGAAGATGATCGTCGGCGCGACCTGGCGCGCGCGGTTGAATAGGCGGGCGATCTGCTGCTCGCTCTCGCCATACCATTTGCTGAGCAAGTCCGAGGATTTGGTCGCGATGAAGTTCGCTTCCGCCTCGCGCGCCGCGGCCTTGGCGAGCAAGGTCTTGCCGGTGCCGGGCGGGCCGTAGAGCAGGAAGCCCTTCGCCGGGCGTATGCCGAGCCGCTTGAAGGCTTCGGGATGCTTCAGCGGCAGCTCCACGCCTTCCTGCAGCCGGTCGCGCGCCTGGTCGAGGCCGCCGACATCCTCCCAGCGGACGGTCGGCGCTTCAACCATCACTTCGCGCATCGCCGAGGGCTGGACGCGCTTCAGCGCGTTGTCGAAGTCACGGAGTTCGACCGACAGGGCATCGAGGATCTCGGGCGGGATGACCTCCTCGGAAAGATTGATCTTGGGCATGATGCGCCGCACCGCCTCGAGCGCGGCCTCGCGCGTCAGCGAGGCGATATCGGCACCGACAAAGCCGTACGTGCGCCGCGCCAAATCATCGAGGTCGACGTCGGGCGCGAGCGGCATGCCGCGCGTGTGGATGCCGAGGATCTCGCGGCGGCCGGGCTGGTCGGGCACGCCGACGACGATCTCGCGGTCGAACCGGCCGGGCCGGCGCAGCGCTTCGTCGATCGCTTCCGGGCGGTTGGTCGCGGCGATGACGACCGTGTTCTGCCGCGGCTCGATGCCGTCGAGCAAAGTCAGCAGCTGGGCGACGAGCCGTTTCTCGGCTTCGCCGCTCACCTGGCCGCGCTTGGGCGCGATCGAATCGATCTCGTCGATGAAGATGATCGACGGCGCGTTCTCGGCCGCCTGCTCGAACAGCTCGCGCAGCCGCCGCTCGCTTTCGCCATAGGCCGAACCCATGATCTCTGGCCCGGCGATGTGGAAGAATTTCGCCGCGCTTTCGTTGGCGACCGCCCGCGCGAGCAACGTCTTGCCGGTGCCGGGCGGGCCGTGCAGCAGCACGCCCTTGGGCGGATCGACACCCAGGCGCTGGAAGAGTTCGGGATGCCGCAGCGGCAGCTCGACCATTTCGCGCAGCGCGTCGATCGTGTCGCGCATCCCGCCGAGATCGTCGTAGGTGACGTCGGCGCGGCGCTGGCCGTCCTTGGCGATATATTCGGGGAGCAGCTCGACGACGGTCTTGGCGTCGATGTGGACGATGCCCTGCGGCGCGGTCGACACCACGACCAGCCGCAGCTCCTGGAGCGAGAAAGCGGGCGCGTTGAGCAGCTGCCGGATGTTGTCGGGGATGTCGGCATTGACCCGCTGATGCGCGTTGGTGGCGACGACATCGTCGGCGGTCAGCGGCCGCGCGGCGAAGGTGCGCTTGAGCGCATCGGCCGACCCCTGCAGCCGGACATTCGGCTGGGCCGGCGCGAACACGACGCGGGTCGCGGGCTTGGATTCGGCCTTGCGCACCTCGACGAAATCGCCCGATCCGACCCCGGCGTTGGCGCGCTGCAGGCCGTCGAGGCGGATGATGTCGATGCCCTCGTCCTCGCCATAGGGCCGAATGGCTCGGGCGGCCGTGGTGCGCTTGCCGACGATCTCGATCACGTCGCCTTCGTGGAGGCCGAGCTCGTCCATCAGTCCGTCGGGCAGCCGGGCGAAGCCGCGGCCGCTGTCGGCGGGCGGGAGGCTCGCGACCTGGACTTTGCGCGACGTCACGCGATCGATCGTGTCTGCTTCAGGCATCTTTTCTCCTGGCCCGCTCTTTATCCCGGATAGGCAACGGCGGCACGGCGGCGCGGTTTCATTGAATCAATATTTGATCGACCCCGCGATTTTGCGAGTGACCGAGCGCGGCACGAAGCGCGTGCCGCTCGCAGTCAGCTTATTCGTCCATCCCGGGACGACCACGGCCTTGTTCTTGTCGAGGCCCGCGAGGCCCGCCGCGACGACTTCGGGCGAATTCATCGCCACCCGGTCGAACAGACCATTGCCTCCGAAGCCGGCGACCTCGCCGAACTCGGTCCGCGTCGGGCCAGGGCACAGGCAGGTCACGTGCACACTGTGCGCCTTCAGCTCCTCATGCAGGGCTTCGCTGAGCGACAGGACGAACGCCTTGGTCGCGAAATAGACCGCCATCTTGGGCCCGGGCTGGAAGGCCGCGGTCGAGGCCACATTGAGGATTCCGCCCGATTTGCGCTTCACCATTGCCGGCGCGACCGCGCGGCACAGGTCAGTCAGCGTGGCGACGTTGAGGTCGATCATTTGCCGCTCGCGCTTGGCGTCGAGCTCGGCGAAACGCCCGATCAGCCCAAAGCCGGCGTTGTTGACCAGCAGCTCGACCGTCTCGCCATTGGCCTCGAGGTCGGCCATGAGCGTGGCCGCGGCGTTGGCCTTCGACAGGTCGATCGCCACCGCGCGCGCCTTGCCGATCTCTTTCGCCAGGTCGTCGAGCCGCTCCTTGCGCCGCGCCGCGAGCACCAGCCGATGCCCGCGCCTGGCAAGCTGGCGCGCGAACTCGACGCCGAGGCCGGCCGAAGCGCCGGTAACGAGCGCGACCTTGTTCAAGCCTTGGAAACCGTCGCCTTGACGATCTTGCCGGGCTCGCGCGGCGGCTCCCCGACCGGCAGCGCGTCGACATATTCCATGCCGCTCTCGACCTTGCCCCAGACGGTGTACTGGCGATCGAGGAACGACGAATCCTCGGTGACGATGAAGAATTGGCTATTGGCGCTGTCGGGATCCTGCGAGCGCGCCATCGACGCAACGCCGCGCTTGTGCGGTTCGCTCGAGAATTCGGCCTTGATGTTGGGCAGGTCGGAGCCATGATAGCCGGTCCCGGTCGGGTCGCCGCCCTGGGCCATGAAGCCCGGGATCACACGGTGGAACACGACCCCGTCGTAAAAGCCGCTGCTGGCAAGGTCGGTGATGCGCTGGACATGTCCCGGCGCAAGGTCGGGCCGCAGCTTGATGACGACGTCGCCGCCGGTCGAAAGGCTGAGGGTCAGGCGGTCGGCGTCGGCCATTGGTCACTCCTGGATGATCGGGGTCGAAAGGTGGGCGTTTAGGCACCTGCCGGTGGTTGCGCCAGAGCGGCCGCGACCATAGGAGGGCGGCACGAGGTCCAATCGAGGGAGCGACATGGCCGACGACGACCTCCTCCCGGACGCGCAGCCGCACGATTCCCGCTCGGCCGTCGACGAGGAAGACCGGCTTCGCCCGGCCTTCGTCGAGAAGGTGCTCGACGCGGTCGATGCGGGCGACGACGAGACCGCGCGCCAGCTGGTGCGGCCGCTCCACCCGGCCGACGTCGCCGACCTGATCGAGCTCGCTCGCAGCGACGAGCGCGAGGGGTTGGTCAAGGCGCTCGCCGGCATCATCAGCCCCGACGTCCTCGCCGAGATGAACGATTACGTCCGTGAGGGCCTGCTCGACGAGATGGAGCCGCAGCAGGTCGCGGACATCGCGGGCCAGCTCGAGACCGACGACGCGGTCGCGCTGATCGAGGACCTCGACGCCGACGAGCAGCAGGCGGTGCTCCGCGCGATGGAGCCGGACGACCGCGCGGCGGTCGAGGAAGCGCTCGGCTATCCGGAGGAATCCGCCGGCCGCCTGATGCAGCGCGACCTGTGCGCGGTGCCGGAACATTGGAAGGTCGGCCAGGTCATCGATTATCTGCGCTCGACCGCCGACCTCCCGACCGACTTCTGGGAAGTGTTCGTGGTCAGCCCCAACCACCACCCGGTCGGCACCTGCAAGCTGTCGACAATCCTCAGGACTCCGCGCACCGCTTTGGTCAGCGAGATCATGCAGCGCGAGCAGACGCTGATCCCGGTCGACATGGATCAGGAGGACGTCGCCTTGCGCTTCCAGAAATACGCGCTGGTGTCGGCTGCGGTTACCGATGATGAGGGCCGGCTGGTCGGCATGATCACCGTCGACGACGTCGTCCACATCATCCAGGAAGAAGCCGGCGAGGATGTGCTGCTGCTGTCCGGCGTCGGCGACGAAGGCGACATCAACGAGCCGGTCACCGAGAGCTATCGCTCGCGGGTCCGCTGGCTGATCGCCAACCTGCTGACCGCGCTCGTCGGCGCGTCGGTCATCCGCCACTTCGAGGGGACCATCGAGCGCTTCGCGGTGCTGGCCGTGCTGATGCCGATCGTCGCCGGCGTTGGCGGCAATGCCGGCACGCAGACGCTCGCCGTGACCGTGCGCGCGATCGCCACCAACCAGCTGACCGGTTCGAACCGGTGGCGCGCGGTCTGGCGCGAAATCCGCGTCGCCCTGCTCAACGGGCTCACCGTCGCGCTATTGATCGGCATCGGCGTCGCACTCGTCCTCAACAGCCAGGCGCTGGGCGCGCTGATCGCCGCGGCGATGCTCGCCAACATCATCATAGCCGGGCTTGCCGGTGTGCTCGTGCCGCTGGCGCTAGAACGCGCCGGCGCCGACCCGGCGGTCGCCAGCAGCGTATTCGTGACGATGATGACCGATTCGATGGGCTTCCTCGCCGTGCTCGGCCTGGCCACGGCGACCGGTATCGTCCGCTGAGCGCCCCTCCCTAAGCGGGAGGCGATTGCCTAAGTTGTTGATGTGCCGACTCTCCACCTGACCAAGGTCGCGTTCAGCTGCGCGAGCCTCGAGACGCTCGAGCGCCGGATCGCCGCGCGCGCCGTCGGCGGCGAGCTGCGCGTCGCGACCCGGTTCCGGCCGAAGCGCGCCACCGAACTGGTCGGTGGCTCGCTCTACTGGATCGTCAAGCACCGGATGATCGCCCGGCAGCGCATCCTCCGCTTCGACGACCGCCGCGACGGCCGCATCGACATCGTCTGCTCGGCCGAGCTCGAAGCGATCGTGCCGGTGGCCAAGCGGGCCCACCAGGGCTGGCGCTACCTCGAGGAGGCCGAGGCGCCGACCAATGCCGACGACGGCACCGGCCTCGGCGAGCTGCCGCCGCGGCTGTACGGCAAGCTGGCGGCGCTCGCGCTCGTTTGAGGGTTGCCCGGTGCTTCTACCGGAACAGGATGATCAGGATGATGATGAGCAGGATCAGGCCGCCGATACCGAAATACATGGCTTCGCTCCCTTGTTGTCTTTGAGGGCGGTAAACGATTGCCGGCGCAATTCGGTTGCCTGTCCGCCGAGTCTTCTTGCCGACTCCGGGGCGCGCAATTATTCGCCGCAGGACGAGCAACAGGAGATCGAGCATGAGCCAGGCGACCGTATCCAATTTGATCGATTCGAAGGTCGCCGAGCGGGCGATGCTCAAGCATCCGTTCTACCAGGCCTGGACCGAGGGCCGCCTGCCGCTCGACACGCTGCGCGCCTATGCGCGGCAATATTTCCATCATGTCGAGGCATTCCCGCGCGCGGTCAGCGCGGTGCACAGCGCATGCCCGGATCGCGAGGGGCGCCGGATGCTTGCCGAGAACCTCGCCGAGGAGGAAGGCCTCGAGGCCGGCAAGCAGGACCATGCCAGCTTGTGGCTGATGTTCGCCTGCGGCCTGGGCGAAAGCGAGGACGCAGTGCAGGCGCAGGCGCTTAACGCCGAGACCCAGGCGCTGATCGACACCTTCCGGGGCCTGTCGCGTCGCTCGTATGCATCGGGGCTTGGCGCACTCTACGCCTACGAGAGCCAGTTCCCGGCGGTCGCCAGCGCGAAGATCGAAGGGCTGGTCGATCGCTACGGCATCGAGGATGAAGACACGCTTCGCTTCTTCCGCGTCCACGAGAGCGCCGACGTCGAGCATAGCGCCGTCTGCCGCGCGCTGCTCGACCGCCTGCCGGAGGACGAGCAGGCCGAAGCGGTCGCCGCCGGCGAGGAGCTGGCCGGCGCGCTATGGAACTTCCTGTCGGGTGTCGAGGCGCGCGCCTCGATCAACTAGGCCAGTCTCAGCGGCAGCCGCTGACGCTGCTCGAACCGATCACCT